>JANOAW010000948.1:0-2358 GCA_031411355.1 Hyphomicrobiaceae bacterium
AATGGGTTCGCGCAAGACAAGAATACCTATAAGCGCCGCGAACATGACGCTCGTCTCTCGCAAGGCGGCGACGAGGGCGATCGGTGCGAGCGACATGGCCCAAATAGCGATGGCATAGGCGACCATCGACATGGTCCCGGCGATCGCCAATAATGCCCACGTGCGAATTGGATGCCTGAAGCCCGCTCGACCGAACCAGAGTATGCCGAAGACCAGCATCATCAGCCCGTCGCAGAACAGCAGCCAGTAGATATAGGCAATAGCGTCCGGACCCTGGCGTGCGCCGACGCCGTCGACCAGCGTGTAGGCTGAAATGGCCAGGGCGGTGAGCAAGGCGAACGCGACTGCGCGGCGATCGATGGCAACGCCTGCGCGACCACCTTTGAGCGCCAACAACAAAATGCCGCTGGTCAAAACCAAAACACCGACGGTACCGCGCCAGCCGGGGTCTTCGTCGAGCAGGACGTAGGCGCCGAGTGCGGTCACAAGCGGCGCTGTGCCACGCGCGATCGGGTACATGTGGCCGAGGTCGCCGGCGCGATAAGCTTGCGCGAGGCCGTAATAATAGGCGGCGTGAATGATCAGCGAACCAATCAAATAAGGCCACGCCGTCGGCACCGGAAAATCCATGAAAGGCGCGGCCGGCGCAACGACGACGAAGGCCGCGGCCGAAATCAGCGTGATCGCCAACAGCGGTTCCAGCCGCACCTTGACCATGGCATTCCAGCCGGCGTGGAGCGCACCAGCGAACAAGACGGCGGCGAAAACGTGTGGTTCCATCGCTACGGCGCGCCCTGCATCATCCGTTGCGAGAAACTGGTCATGGCCGACACCGGTTTCGACGTGTCGACCCGTCTCATGCCTGAACGCATCCGACGACGGCCAGAGCTGCCATGTTGAGCAGCCCGCGCACCGTGATTGAGGGCGTCAAGATGTGCACCGGCTTAGCGGCACCGAGGAGAATCGGGCTGACCGCAACGCCGGTGGACACGGCCTTCAGCAGGTTGAAGGCGATGTTCGCCGCATCGAGCGACGGCATCACCAGCAAATTCGCCGAACCCTTCAGCCGCGAATTCGGAAAGATCTCTTCGCGGATAAATTCAGACAAAGCCGCGTCAGCGTGCATCTCGCCTTCGGCTTCGAGTTCCGGCGCCTGACCTTTCAACAACGCCAGTGCTTGACGCATTTTCACCGACGACGGGGTGTCCGCACTGCCGAAACTCGAGTGCGAAACGAAGGCGATTTTCGGCGCCAACCCGAAGCGACTGACCATCTCAGCCGCCATCAGCGTCATGTGAGCGAGTTGCTCGGCACTTGGGTCGTACGTGACGTAGGTATCGACCAGAAACAGCGGACCGTAGGTGAGGATCAGCGCCGACAGTGTGCCGTAGTCCCGCACACCGGGAGCCTTGCCGATGATCTGATCGACATGATGCAGATGGCGCTGAAAGCGCCCGATCGGGCCGCAGATCAAGGCATCACCGTCACCGCGGCGGAGCAAGAGCGCGCCGAGCGGCGTATTGGACGTGCGGGCGATCCGCGCCGCTTGTGTCGGCGAAACGCCTTTGCGCTCGACGAGGCGCAGATATTCATCGGCCAGCGCATTCATGCGCTTGTCGGTCTTCGGATCGACGATGTCGAAATCCTGTTCCGGTTTGATGCGCAGGCCGAGATGATTGGCGCCGCGCAGGATGTCTTCGCGGTAGCCGATCAGAATCGGGCGGCCGATGCGCTCCTGGATCATCTGCGCCGCCGCCTGCAGTACATAAGGGTGTGCTCCTTCCGCTAGGATGAGCCGCTTTGGTGCGTGGCGCGCCTGTTCGAACACCGGCTTCATGACGAAGCCGGAGCGATAAACGAAGCCGGAAAGCTTCTGCTGGTAGGCGTAGAAGTCGGTGATGGGTCGTGTCGCGACACCGGATTCCATCGCGGCTTTGGCAACCGCGGTGGCAATCTCGGTGATCAGGCGCGGATCGAACGGCTTTGGAATGATATACTCGGGTCCGAAAACGAACGTCTCGGCGCCATAGGCAGACGCGACGATGTCGGACGTTTCCTGATCGGCGATCGAGGCCAGCGCATGAGCGGCAGCGCGCTTCATGGCCTCGTTGATGGTCGTGGCGCCGACGTCGAGGGCGCCACGAAAGATGAATGGAAAACACAGGACGTTGTTGATCTGGTTGGGATAGTCCGAGCGACCAGATGCGATGATGGCGTCCGGGCGAACGGATTTGACGTCGGGCGGCGAGATTTCGGGATTGGGATTGGCCAATGCGAAGACGAGCGGCTTTGGGGCCATGCTCACGACCATGTCTTTGCTGACGATACCGCCAGCCGACAGGCCGAGAAATATATCGG
>JANOAW010000949.1:0-7142 GCA_031411355.1 Hyphomicrobiaceae bacterium
GGCTACCATCCCGACCAAACGTGCCTCACGGCACTCCGCGCCATGTCTGGCGCACTCCCGGAATATCGCCAGCGCCGTGGCGCTGACGATATATCCGGGATCTTCACCCGTCTGTTATTTGGCGCGTTAGCGTCTCATTCGCCGAGGTCAAGATCAATGCGGTCGCGTCACGATTGCGCGTCACGGGGGGGCGGTCTATCGCTTGGCGACCGTGCGCCAACCCCGATCAGACCATGCCGAACCAACCATCGCCGAACCGCCCTACTCGCATCGTCGCCGGATTGCCGGCGAGCGTCCCGTTTGTTGGACCGGAGGCGCAGGAACGGACTCGCGCACGGGCGTTTCGCGCCCGCATCGGTGCCAACGAAAGCGTGTTCGGGCCGAGCCCGCGTGCCATCGCGGCCATGCACGCCGCGGCGATCGAAAGTTGGATGTACTGCGATCCCGACAATCACGATCTGCGCACTGCCATCGCCGCAACGCTGGGCGTGGCGCCCGGCAACGTCGTCATCGGTGAAGGTATCGACAGCCTGTTCGGCTACACCGTGCGTCAGTACGTCGAACCCGGGGACGCCGTCGTCACCTCGCTCGGGGCGTACCCGACCTTTAATTTTCACGTCACGGGCTACGGCGGGCGACTTGTCGCCGTGCCGTATGTGGCCGATCGCGAGGATCCGGCGGCGCTCATCGAGGCGGTGCGACGGGCGCGGCCGAAGCTCGTGTATTTCGCCAATCCCGACAATCCCATGGGTTCCTGGTGGCAGGCGGCTGAGGTGCAACGCTTCATCGACGCCATTCCCGACGGGACGGTTCTGGTTCTCGACGAGGCTTATTGCGAGTTCGCGCCGCCGGGCACGACGCCGCCGCTCGACGTCTCGAACCCGAAAGTGATCCGTTATCGTACGTTTTCGAAAGCCTATGGCATGGCCGGCGCGCGCATCGCCTATGCCCTCGGCGACGCCGAGACGATCCGGGCTTTCGACAAGATCCGCAACCACTTCTCGGTCAACCGCATCGCGCAGGCCGGCGCGCTCGCTGCGTGGGCGGATACTGACTATCTCGCATCCGTCCAAGCCAGGGTGTTCGCCGCACGCGAGACGATCGGCGACATCGCGCGCCGAAACGGACTGACGCCGCTGCCATCTGCGACCAATTTCGTCGCCGTCGACTGTGGTCGTGACGGCACATTCGCCAAATGCGTGCTCGACGCGTTGATCGCCCGAGACGTGTTCGTGCGCATGCCCGGCGTTGCGCCGCTGAACCGGTGTATTCGCATCTCCGCTGGCACGGCCGCCGACCTCGCGATCTTCGCCGACGAACTCCCGCAGGCTTTGGCCGAGGCGCGGCGCTGAGCCCATGCAAAGCCGTTCGACAGATCCGCGTTCCAGCACCGTCGCCGTGATCGGCTCGGGGCCGGCTGGCTTGATGGCGGCCGACGTCCTGTCGGCTGCAGGCGCGCGGGTCGTCGTGATCGAGCGGATGGCCGCACCAGCGCGCAAGTTTCTGCTCGCGGGGCGCGGTGGTCTCAACCTGACCCACAGCGAGTTGCACGGACTTTTGCTCGAACGTTACGGCGCAATCGATGCGCGACTGGTCAAGGCACTGGATGCGTTTCCGGGTGCGGCCGTGACGGCGTGGGCCGAGGCTGTCGGGCAGGCCACCTTCGTCGGCAGTTCGGGGCGTGTGTTTCCTAAGGCCATGAAGGCGTCGCCGCTGTTGCGCGCCTGGTTGTCTCGACTGGCGGCGCAGGGCGTGACGCTGCGGCTCGGCACGCGATGGCTCGGTTTCGAGGAGGGCGGTGCGATACGGCTCGCGCACGGTGGGCTTGAGACCGTCGAACGGTTCGATGCCGTTATTCTGGCGCTCGGCGGGGCGAGTTGGCCGCGGTTGGGCTCCGATGGCGCGTGGGTGCCGCTGCTCGAAGGCGTCGGCGTGCGCGTTGAGCCGCTGCTGCCGGCGAATGTCGGCGTGCACGTGTCGTGGTCCGACGTCGTACGCAGTCGTTTTGCCGGCGCACCTCTGAAGCGGATCGCGGTGACGGTTGATGGAACGCGGGTGCGCGGCGAAGCGCTGATCACACGCGGTGGCTTGGAAGGGGGTGCCGTTTATGCCGCCGGTCCGGCGTTGCGCGCGGGCCTCGCGCGGCACGCAAGCGTCGACGTGACGCTCGACCTCAGGCCAGACTTGGCCGCAGACGCGCTCGCCGCCAAACTCGCCGGTTCGAACAAGCAATCGCTGGCAAACGTGCTGCGCCGGGCCGGCCTCTCGCCGGCCGCGATCGCGGTTCTACGGGAAGGCGGCACCCAGCTTCCGCGCGATCCGCTGGCGCTCGCTTCGCGCATCAAAGCCGTGCCCCTCCTCGTCACGGGCTTTTCCGGGATGGCGCGCGCCATCTCGACGGCTGGCGGCGTCGACTTTTCCGCACTCGACGATGCGTGGATGTTGAAGCAGCGCCCCGGTGTCTTCGTCGCCGGTGAAATGCTCGATTGGTCTGCTCCGACCGGTGGCTATCTGTTGACGGCGTGTCTGGCGACCGGGCGCGCTGCCGCGGTAGGTGCATTGCGTTGGTGGTCGACGCCGCAAGGTCGATGACGCCGCCGATGCGGGACCATGGTGACACGGTGTGCGGCATCGGCCTGACCGTCAGTTTGCTGCGAATTTGATTGTCAGCCCTTGCCACGCTTGATGTTGGCGCCGAGCTTTGCCAGCGCCTGCCCGAGCGGATCGTCGAGAGCGATGCCATGTGCCTCAGCCGTCGCACCGATCTCGGCAGCAGTCGGCGCGGCGCGGCGTGGCTGTGGGCGCGGCCGGATCACAGGGCCATCGACGGGCAGGATGTCGGTGACGGCGCGATAGCCGAAATACGCGTTGATGCGCGCCATGATCGGCCCCTTCAAATATGGGATTTCGTGCGCCCGCCCACCGGCGACCCAGATTTCGAGCGTCGTCTTCTGCATCGGCGCACCGCCGGTGCGCTTCTGCAAGCCAGATCCGGGCGCAAAACTCGGCCGGTCGGCCAGGCGGTCCGGCGCTTTCGGCCAACGAATCCGGCGCGGCGCCGTGTAGGCCGCCAAGTCCGGCCCGACGATGGCTGGCCAGTTGATGACGATCTCGGCTGCGTGCAGGCCCTGCTTTTCGCGCGCTTTCGACGTCGCCTTGGCGACGAAGGCGCCGACGGCACGGAAGTTCCAGGTCTGATCGCGGCGGTGGTCGGACATGGCCGACGATTAGCCGCGCCGGGGGCCGGCGTCACTGCAAAAGCGCTTGGCCGAACTCGATCACGCGCCGCGCGTCCAGGCCTCACAAGCGCCCGGCTTTCTTGAGCGCTGATTCGATGTCGTTGCGGACCCGGCGGAAATCGGTGTCCGCTGGGTCGATTTTCAGAGCACTGTCGAAGGCCGCCATGGCCCGCTTCAGGAGTGCGATCTTCCGAGGTTGATCCTTTTCGATATTGGCCATATCGATCAATATGTTCGCCAAAGTCGCATGCGCAACCGCCTTGTTGCCGGCCATGATCGCGGTGTTCGCCGCATCGATCCCGCAAGTCCAATCCTTCAGGCCCTTGCACGCCAACGCAAGCACCTGGAAAAGAAGACCGTCGGTTTTGTCTTCTGTCCGAAATCTGTTGGCGATAGCGCGCGCGTCGGCATATTTTCGAGTTTCGACGAGGTAGAGGGCCAGAGTTAGATTATAATCCTTGTCGTCGGCGCCAAGTCGCTTTGCCTCGTCCAGGTTGTCCTTCATGCGAGGATAGTCATCGAGCTGGCCATAAACCGCGGCTCGGGTGACATAGTTTGCGGCTCTGGTGGGGTCCTCTTTGATGGCGGAATTGAAGTCCCGCAGTGCATTGGCCAAATCTTTTCGAGAGCGATAAATCTGGCCACGATTTCGATATGCGGCTCCGACGTTGCCGAATGCCTCGTGTTCGATGAGTTTGGTGCAGCCGATGAATTGGCGTTCGCGATCCTCTGTCTGCGAACAATCCTCGGCCGGTTTCGGGTCGAACAGAAGCCAGGCATATATGCCTGAGCCGACGAAGCAGAGGGCGATAATCTTAAAGAACGTACGCATGTGAAACCGTCATTCCGCTGCCGGAGCGTGCAGCCTAACTTGCTGTCCGTTGACAGTCTATCCGCCCGTTCAAGCACGGGTTCGACTGACCACTTTCGCCCTCACAACGCCTTCATGATGTCGGCGAAGCGGCGCGTCGGCGTGCCATCGCGGACGAGGCTCATGGGAACGGTGAAGTGGCCACGCTTCGACACGAACACGTTGTCGGCGGGCACGGCCCAGCGCCAGACCAGCGTTTCCCCGCCATCAAACGGCGTGATGACATCCTTTGAGCCGAGCACGCTGACGATACGCGACGGCGCCATGACGGGCGGTCGCACCGGGTCGATCATGGCCATCTGGCGCCGCGCCGACGCGGGCGTCCAACCGCGGGCGAACGCCTTCGCCGGATCGGCAAACAACGTCGAGACGGCGCCGGTCATCATAGCTTCCGACATCGCGCCGCTGTGGGTCATGAGATACATCGCTTCCGGCCGCAAACGCTGCGGCCAGGTGTGCGCGACCGAGGCACACAATTGCGCGGTCAGCGCGCCGAGGCTGGTGCCGCCAATACCGAGCGGTCCAGACGACGTCCGCCTGGCCCAATCGGCGATCACGCTCCACTCGGTGATGGCTGCAACGAACAGGTCGATCATGCCGGTCGGGAACGTGCCGATCGCGCGTTCGCCCCCGAAATAGCCGATCGGCGTGCGGCGGCCGTGCCACGGCGCTTCGGGGCGAATGACACGAATGCCTTTGGCCACGAGAGCGAGGGCTTCGTCGAGCAGGCCATGCCAATGGTCGAAGTCGACACATACGCCGTGGCCGAGAATGACTGTGGGGGGATCGACGATGCCCTCGGGCGTGTGCACGCGTGCCCAGCATGTGTCGCCCATGCGAGCGGACGGACTTGGGAATTGCAGCCAGCTGTCGATGCTGACGATACCGGGGACGGGACGGGATTGCCGCACGTCCGGCATCACGGCGGGGGCTGCAAACAGGAGATCCGTATCGAGACGGACATCGTAGACAGCGGCCACTTCTGCGGGATCGACGATGTCGAGTTTCACCCGCGGCGTCTCGCGGGAGAGCAGCGGCAGGAAAAGTCGGCGCTGCTTGTTGAGGGCATCGCGTCGATTGTGACGCGCCGTTTCCATGGCCACCCGGGTTGCGGTGTTGGTGTCGCTGGCGCCGAAGAAGACCCTGTGCCAAGCCGCATCGGTGGCCATCGACGTGACGTTGGCTTCTTCGAACGTGGCGAGGATCTTGGCTACGCGATCACGTTGCTCGTGACGGCGCGGCTGACCTGAGTGGCGCCAGAATTCATCTGTGACGCCGTCCGACGCGGACGCTGCCGCCCACAGCCGCGACAACGGGAAAAACACGTGCTTCAGGCCGTGCAGCGTCAGATTGTCCATCCAAGGGCGCGCAACTAACAAGCCCAAGGGACTGGCGAGCACGCGGCGCGTCTGGCCGTGCGCCGTCAGTCTGTGCCCTACGCCGAAGCTGTCGGCCGCGTCGATGTCGTCGTCAGTGGCAACCATTGGGACGCACCGTCAGATGAAAGGTGACCTTCTCGCTGTCGACGGCGCGACTGGCAACCGGCGAATAAGCCTACACCGACTTGGCTGCCCGGTCGGTTAAGAAGAGTGGCGGTTAAGAAGAGTGGCGGTTAAGGAGAGTATCGACGCGAACCATCAACGTGTTCGTCGGCGGCGATAAATCGTGAGGCATTTACGAACCGATTGTTCACCGAAGTGCGCCACAATCGCCGCGAGCCGATCGATGCGAGATGAACATGAGCCGCGTAGCCGACATCGTCGAGGAAAAATATCTCGATCGCTTGCCCTACATACTCGGGGCGATCGGCTTGCTGGCGACGGCCATCGCCCTTGCAGCCCTCGTCTATATCACGCGTGGACAACGGCCGAGCGGACCGCCAGTCACCACGACTGCCAACATCGTCGTGTTCGAGAGCGCGGATTGCCTCAGGTGCGACGACTTTCGCAAGATGATCGGCAAGCCGCACTCGACAGGATCGCTCGGCGCCAAAGTGCCAATCAAATACTTCGACGTCACGGATGGCCAGCCACCGAAGCGCTATAAATTGAACGACGAGATCGGCTACACGCCAACAGCGGTCGTGTTCGACGTCTTTGGCCGCGAAGTCGCCCGCGTTACCGGCATGCCGAAGAGCTTCGACCATTTTGAAGCGATGTTGCTGCCAATTGCCAAACGCGCCGACCGAGACGTCGCCGACGCCCAACGCACAGGTCGCTGAGCCGTGTGGCCGTCGGCATGCGTGGTCAAAACGTAATGCCGGCCTTGGCTTTGACGACGACGTCCTGCGTTCCGGCCGTCAATCCGAACAGAACGCCCGTCTCGAACTTGAATTTCGGCCCTTCGGCTGCATCGGTGCCTTTGGCATCTTTCATGCCGGCCGACGACTTGCGGGCGAGGTCGCGTTCGAAATAGACGACCGGACCGATGCGATGTTCCTGAAACTCCGGGCCGAGACTGTCACCGATGTTTTTGATCTGGCCGAAGCCTTCGACACCGATCGCGAAGCCTTCCCGCAGTTCGTGTCTGACTTGCCAATTGTAGACGAACGCGATGCCCTCTTCCTTGTTACGGCCAAAAGTCTGGGCGAGAAACGGGTTGAGCGTGAGCGCCGTTTTTTCGGAACCGAATTGGAAGATCGGGCCGAACGTGACCGTGTTGGTCTGATCTGACGCAACGGCCACGTCGACACCTGTATACCAGCCGATGCCGACGCCCCCATCCAACTTGCGCAACACGAACAGATGCTCCGTGCCGATGGTCGAGGCGCGGAAGCGCTCGTCGATGGGTTGGTCGAGGTTGGTCTTGAGACCGGCCGCCCACCAGTTCGTCAGGCCACGGCTGATGCTCGCTTCCCAGCTGTGGCGCAGCAATTCGGCATTCTCGGGATAACCGCGGAAGAAGGACGAGTTGAGAGACACCTCGGTTTCGCCCTTGGTGACCTCAGGCGCTTTGACATCGAACGTGCCGGCGATCGCAGCCGTGGCACTGCTGAGCGCGAACAAGAATGCCGCAGCGATGCCTGTCGTCGC
>JANOAW010000950.1:0-8288 GCA_031411355.1 Hyphomicrobiaceae bacterium
GAAGCAAAATCCGGAGGCTCTCACGATGAGTGACAGCCGCCGGTCGCTTTGTTAGCCTGCGCGGGTGCAAAAGAACCGCTTGGAAGCGTTCAGCGATGGCGTGATCGCCATCATCATCACGATCATGGTGCTGGAATTGAAAGTGCCGCACAGCGCGGACATCTCGGCGTTGATCAAGCTCTGGCCGGTATTCGTCAGTTATGTACTGAGTTTCATTTATGTGGCCATCTATTGGAACAATCACCATCACATGATGCACACGGTATCGACGGTGAACGGGTCGATGTTGTGGACCAACACGCATCTGTTGTTCTGGCTGTCGCTGGTGCCGTTCACGACCGGTTGGCTCGGCGAAAATCATTTCGCGACGATACCGGCAGCACTGTACGGCTTCAATCTGTTGATGTGCGGATTCGCCTATTTTGTCCTGCAACAGACGATCATCAAAGCCCAGGGCAGTGGCTCGGTTCTGAAACGGGCCATCGGATCGGATTTCAAGGGCATAGCGTCGCTGCTCATCTACGTTGCGGCGATCCCATTGGCGTTTGTCAATCCGTGGATCGCCTGCGCACTGTATGTCCTGGTGGCGATCATGTGGCTCGTGCCGGATCGGCGCATCGAAAGCATGACGGCATAAAACCAACGCGACCTTTCAATCCGGAGACGATCATGCGCATTCTGGCGGTAATACTCTCGCTCGTCGTCATCATTTCGCACGTCGGGTTCGCCGTGGCCGAAATGGTCTACTGGCAACATCCCGCGGTGATGGCGCGGTTTGGCACCGCGCCCGATTTCGCTCGAGCGTCGGCAGTCCTTGCCGCCAACCAAGGCATCTACAATGGCCTGTTCGCTGTGGCGATTGCGTGGGCGCTGCTCAGCTCCAACCACTCGATGTTGATGGTTCTGCTCGCCTGCATCGTCGCAGCCGGGCTTTACGGTGCCTATAGTGTCAAGCCGACGATCGCCCTGGTGCAAGCTCTGCCTGCGGTCCTGGCGTTCGTTTTTACGTGGCTGTCGCGGCGCTCGGCAACACGTTGAGCTGTGCCCAAGCGGCGGCGGGTCATTCGGTGTCGGGTTCCCAGGGCGGCGCGCCGTCGTCGGGTGGACCATCGCCCATGGCGCCGTTCGCACCTGTGGCGGCACTCACTTTTGCTTTGGCAGTGGTCTTGCCGGCCGGCGCTTTCTTGCCGGCAGCCTTTTTCGCCGGAGCTTTCTTGGCTGCGGCTTTTTTCTCGGCGGCCGGCGTCGCGTCGCCGTCGGCTTTCTTCTTGGCTGCGAAGCGTCCGGCTTTTTTGGCCGGCTTTCCGCCGCCCTTGGCAATGCGTTCCTGGAGCAGGATGATGGCGTTGCCGACAGTCAAATCCTTGGGGTCGGTCGACTTGGGCACGGTGGCATTGACACCATTGTGGGCGACGTAGGGGCCGTATTTGCCCTCCAAGACCTCGATCTTGCCGCCGAAATCGGGATGTTCGCCGAGGTCGACGATGATCTTCTTGGCGGCGGCGCCGCGCTTGAAACTGCCACCCCCGGCCCGCTTCTCGGCCAGCAATGTGACGGCGCGGTTGAGGCCGATTTCGAAGACTTCCTCAGCGGTCGCGACGTTCACGTAGGTCTTGTCGTGAAGGATATAGGGGCCAAAACGCCCGAAGTTGGCGACGATCGGTGTCTTGGTTTCGGGATGCAGCCCGATCTCGCGTGGCAGGCGCAGCAAAAGCAAGGCTTTCTCGAGGTCGATGGTCGCCACATCCCAGCCCTTGGGGATGGAAGCCCGTTTCGGCTTGTCTTCTTTGGTCAGCGCTTCGCCCAATTGCACGTAAGCGCCGAAGCGCCCGTTTTTGAGCGTGACTTCGAGGCCCGTTTCCGGGTCGACGCCAAGCACCTTACCGTCGAGCGCTGCGGCTTCGCCTGCCTCGCCCGTTGCCGACAGAGGACGCGAATAGCTGCACTCCGGATAGCCCTGACAGCCGATGAATGCGCCCGAACGCGGAGATGGTTTCAACGACAGCTGGTTCTTGCCGCATTTGGGGCACAGGCGCGGGTCGGTGCCGTCGCCCTTATCGGGAAACAGGTGCGGTCCAAGTGCTTCGTTGAGCGCATTGAGCACGTCCGTGATGCGCAATTCTTTGGTCTCTTCAACCGTCGCGCTGAATTCCTTCCAGAAACGGCGCAGCATTTCGCGCCAATCCAGTTTGGCATCGGAAATGAGGTCGAGCTGCTCTTCGAGGTCGGCGGTATAATCATATTCCACGTAACGCTTGAAGAAGGCGACTAGGAACGCCGTTACCATGCGACCTTTGTCTTCAGGGATCAGTCGCTTCTTCTCGGTGCGGACGTATTCGCGGTCCTGCAAGGTCGCCATTGTCGAGGCAAATGTCGACGGGCGGCCGATGCCGAGTTCTTCAAGGCGTTTGACGAGCGTTGCCTCGGAATAGCGCGGCGGCGGTTGGGTAAAATGCTGCTCCGCCTCGACCTGTTTGTCGGTCACGCGATCGCCCGCCGCGAGCGCTGGAATACGCCGATCGTCTTCGTCGTCCGTCGCGTCGGCGAGTTTGTCTTCCTTACCCTTTTCAAGCGTCTGAACGCGGTTGTCGCGGCCTTCGTTGTAGACTTTCTTGAAGCCTTCGAAATTGACCACCGTGCCAGATGCACGCAGTCCGTAGGTTTTTCCGTCGCGCCCTTTGGTGTCGATTTCGACCGTCGTCTGCTCCATTTCCGCGGACGCCATCTGGCTCGCGATCGTGCGTTGCCAGATCAGTTCGTAAAGCGCGAATTGATCTTTTTCCAGGTAGCGTTTGATGTCCTGCGGACGGCGTTCCGGGTCGGTCGGGCGGATCGCCTCGTGCGCTTCCTGGGCGTTCTTGGCCTTGGATTTATATTCGCGAATGAACGGCGGCAGATAACGGTTGGAAAAGTCGGCCTGCACGACTTTGCGGATGGCAGCGATGCCGTCCGGCGTGATGTCGACGCCGTCGGTTCGCATGTAGGTGATCAATCCGGTGGTCTCGCCGCCGATCTCGATGCCTTCATAAAGGCGCTGGGCGACGCCCATCGTCTGCTTGGCCGAGAAACCGAGCTTGCGGCTCGCGTCCATCTGGAGGGACGACGTCATGAACGGCGGATAGGGATTGCGCTTGGTCGGCTTCTTGTCGACCGAGACGATGCGGAACTCACCCTTCTCGATGGCCGCTTTGATGGCGTTCGACGTGCCCGCTTCCTTGAGCGACAGCTTCTCCAGTCGCTGGCCCGCAATCGTCGTCAGGCGAGCGTTGAACTCTTCCTTCTTGGCCGTTTCCAGCACAGCGTCGATGGTCCAGTATTCGTCCGTCTTGAAGGTCTCGATCTCCAGTTCGCGCTCGCACAGGATGCGCAGGGCGACGGATTGCACGCGGCCAGCCGAACGGGCGCCGGGCAACTTGCGCCACAGCACCGGCGAGAGCGTGAAACCGACGAGGTAGTCGAGGGCGCGGCGGCCAAGATAAGCCGACACCAGCGGATCGTCGATCTGACGTGGATTTTTGAGCGCGTCCTGGACGGTCTGCTTGGTGATCGAGTTGAACGTCACCCGCTCGACCAGTACGCCTTTCTTGATGGCGTTTTTTTCGCGCAGCAATTCAAGCAGATGCCACGAAATCGCTTCGCCCTCGCGATCAGGGTCGGTTGCGAGAATGATCTTGTCGGCGCTTTTGGCTGCCTCGGTAATCTCGCGCATCACTTTCTTGGAGCGCTCGTCGTCCTGCACCCAGTGCATTGCGAAATCATTGTCGGGTTCGACAGAGCCGTCTTTCGACGGCAAATCCCGGACGTGGCCGTAGGAGGCCATGACCTTGTAGGACGAGCCGAGATATTTGTTGATGGTCTTGGCCTTGGCCGGAGACTCGACAATCAGGAGATTCATGCCGGACGTATCACAGACAACACGTCGAATCCGGGCGCACGGGCTCCCGGAGACACGACGTTGGCTGCGCCTTTAAGTTGCCGGCCGCGTTGCCGCAGCCTTGGAATTTTCGTGTTCGCGTTTCGTGTTCCCGCCTTGTTCGGCGGCCGTCTGTTAACCGTGGCGATACATGGTGGAAGCGAGGTCGGGTGTCAAATGGGGCCGCGCCTCGTTCCGCCCGCCGGTCATGGTCGCCGCATCTCGTGCGCATTGACGGCACGGGCCATAAGCGCGTCGGCCTCCTGATCGTCCATACGCGATCGATGCGCGGCCTCGACCGGTTTGGGCCATGCGTGTTGTCGTGGCGGTTGAACTGGATTGATCTGCGCCGGCAACTTGCGGCCGTAGTTCGGTGACCACGGCTGAGACGGATCGTCTTCCTCTGGGCGCATGCGACGCGCGGGCGGCGCCTGTGCCGGTTTGCCGTCGTCTTCGATTTCGACTTTCCACTGTCGCTCGTTGACGAGCCGGGGATCGACGCCTGCGTAGTTGGGTGGGCTCTTGGAGGCACATCCGGCAAGGCCAGCGCCGATGACGCCGAACACGGCGATGCGTGCGGCCAAGGTAGATCCTAGTCGAAACGATACGACATACTTCGGCACTGGGCCGGACACGACACCACACATGACGAAACGCCTTTCAGGCACGCAACGGGACACGACAGGGACACGATATTTGTCCTGAAGTGAAACACACGGGCGTAAAGAAAGGCTTGCGGGGTGTACCGCAAATTACCTGGCTCGCTTCGCCGCCTTGGCGATCATCCACGGTTTGTCGTAGTCGCCGGCCATGATGCAGCCTTTGGGCTGGATGGCACCGATCACGTCGGCGAGGCCGAAGGTCTGGATCTGCGCCCGCACCTGGTCGGCGCTCTTGTAGGCGATCGGGCTCTCCGACACGTCGGGTCGATCGTAAAAGAAGCGGATGTCGAGACCTTGCGTCTGGCGGTCGATGGATCTGCGGCTTTCGACAAGGAACGTTTCCGGCGACAAGCCGTACAAGCCTTGCTCCTTCAGCAGAGCGGTGCGGCTCTTGTTGCGGCCCGCGCCGTGGGGCGAAAAGCTCGCGAATTCGTCGTTGTCGCGGCCGAGCGTCAACAAAATGGGCGCTGCCATGTTGAGCGGAATGAGGCCGAGCAACGGATGGCCGGCCGCGTCCTTCCAAGCGGGCGTCGCGCCTTTGCCGTGAAAAAAACGATCGCCACGCTTCCAGACGAAGTTGTGCTCGTTGCCAAAGGCCGCCAGCGGGGCGAGGTCGAGCCGCTGCAACGTGCGCTCGTGGATCAGCTGATGATTGCGCTTTGTCCAGCGGCCGACGTATTGCAGCGCGTCCCAATACAATTGGCCGTCGTCACTGTCGGGGTCGATCCAGGCTTGGTGGGGGGGCGTGTCGGGGGACACGCGCGACGTGTGGCCCATCGCCGTGGTGAGGCCGCGCTTGTAAACTTGCGCGCCGAGTTCGCGACTGCCGTGATGGGTGACGAGGACGTTGACCTTGCCTTTGCCGGCGATCGACTTTGCCAGGGCCGCCTGACCATTGGCGGTCAGCTGCGATACCAGATGATCCGTCACCCGCATGGAGCCGAGATAGGCGAAGTGATTGCCATCGCCCTGGTCTGCCAGTTGCGCTTTGGCGCGAGATACCAGTTGCGACAGGTAGGGATTGCGCGTGTTTTCGATCTCGTCCGTAATCGGATCGGCAATCTGGTCTTCTGGCTTGCGCCCACCCGGGCCGAAGCGGGTCGAGGCCTGCAACGCATCCATGAATGTCCGCGTGTCGACGCCGTCGTCGAACACGGTCGCGTACATGGAACAGCAGATGTCGGCTGAATGGAATGCGGGATGGATGGCGCGCGACACGACCGCGCCGCCGACGGGAATGGTGCCAAGCTGCATGCTGGACGGACACGCGTCGGGCATGATCGCGCCGTGTTCGAGCACGGGGCAGCGCATCAGATCGTCCATGTGGCGCTTGACGGCTGCGATATTGTCCTCGTCCTCGCGGTTTTCGGCCTTGATGGCGACAGCGTAGGTGCCGCGAGATTTCCGCGCGATCACCTTGGGGGCTGGAAAAGCTGCCACCACTGCCTGTTGGATGTCGAGCAACGATGTGCCGTCGGTCTCAAGCCGTCGGGCGAGCGCCAACGCGTCCTTGAAACGTTTGCCCGGCAGGATGCCCCAGGTCAGCAGCTGCTTGCCGTCGATCATGACCGATACCTCGTGTCGGAGATCTACATACGACGAGTAAGATCGGCGCGGGAAGGTGCCAACTTGCAAATGGGGTCGCCTGATGGCAGGGCACGCGCCATGTCTCGAAAAGCACTCTCGCCCGCGCCGACGTCGCTCTCACCCGGATCCGCGGCCCCGCTGGATCCGGCCGTTCAACGCGGCTATTTCGCCATCGGGGCCGAGCGGACCTCGAAGGCGCTCAATCTTGGCAACATCATGCGCTCGGCGCACGGGTTCGGCGCATCGTTCACGTTCACCGTCGGGGCCATGTATCAGGCCATGGAAGCGCGCGCGGATACCAGCAAGGGCCAATGGCATCTGCCGCACTACAACTGGACGACTCTCGATGAACTGCATCTGCCGAGAGGATGTGTGCTGGTCGGGGTGGAATTGACCGACGACGCAACCGACTTGACCATGTTCCGTCACCCTCTGCGCGCCGCCTATGTGCTCGGCCCGGAAAAAGGCTCGCTATCGCCCGAGATGCTGGCGCGGTGCAAAAGCGTGATCAAGATCCCGACGCGCTTCTGTCTCAATGTCGCCATGGCTGCAGCGATCGTCATGTACGACCGTGTTCGGTCGTCCAGTGCCGCGCCGCGATTGCCGTGATGAGTGATCATCTCAGCGCGAGACGCCGAGGTTACCGGCCTGTTCGTGCTCCGTGAGCAGCTGCGCGACGTCTGGGATTTATCCTTGCCTCTGATCAGTCCAAACGACTTGGTTTCTGACCAAAGGTCAGACACCAGACCCGACACCAAACACGCCAGCCAACCTCGGTGACGGTCTTGGTTGTGTTTGCCGACCGCATCGAAGCATGTCAACGTTTAGCAACTTCGGCGGGTGGGGCCATGCAGACGGATGAGTTCGAGTGGGATGATGACAAAGCGGCGAGCAATTTCGCCAAACACCACGTTACGTTCGGGAATGCGACATACGCTTTCGACGACCGTCATGCCCACGAGGAAGATGACGCTTCGATGCGCTATGCCGAACGCCGCACCAAGCGCATCGCCATGTGCGGACACCGTCTCATCGTCGTGATATACACCGAACGTGGCCAACGGCTGCGGATCATCTCAGCACGAGACGCCGAACCTTATGAGCACGACATCTACAACCTCAATCGATGACCTCGACGATCCGGAAGCAGGTGCCGTTTGGCGCAAGGTTCCGCGATCTCGCGTGTTGCGGCGCTGGATGAAGTTGTCGATCGAAGAGTTCGGCGAGCGCTACCAGATACCGGTCGAGACGCTGCGGGCTTGGGAGGATGGGACCGCGACGCCAGATGCCGTGGCGGAGGCGTATCTGCGGGTAATTGCGGCTGAGCCGGATGCGGTGGCGAAGGCGCTTAGGAAGGCGACGGAGTGACTGATGTAACTTCCCGTAGTAACTTCTGCAAAAAATTCGGAGCGAGCGATGGCTGATATACTGATCCGTGGCATGCCGGACGACGTGGTCGAGCGATTGAAGTCATCAGCGCAAAGTCATGGTCGATCCATTGAGGCCGAGGCGCTGGAACTCGTTTGCCGTGGCGTCAAGGTGCCGTTCACGGCTGATGAGCGGATCGAGCGCACGCGCCATTACCTGAGCCGCAGCGGTGGCCCCTACGAGCCGCTGACCAAAGAACAGGTGCGCGAAGGGGCTGAGTGATGGCTCGCTTCGTCGTCGATGCGTGTGTGGCGCTGAAATGGTTCGTCGCCGAGACCGACTCGAATGATGCGTTGCGGTTACTCGCACCGGGCAACGACCTTTTGGCTCCGAACTATGTCCTCGTCGAGCTCGCCAATGCGTTGCGCACGAGCAGTGCCCTCGGGAGGATTTCGACAGCGCTGGCAGGGCAGGCTCTCTCCGACGCCTCGTCGTTCTTCGCAAAGCTGATAGATGACGGACCGCTGATTGCCTCTGCGTTCGACGTGGCTGTGCGTCTCGGTCATCCCGTTTACGATTGCCTCTATCTGGTCGCAGCCCGGGCAGAGGCATGCCCGATGATCACATCAGATGCGAAGTTCGCGGCAAAACTCGTCGGCACGCCGTTCGAGAAGGATGTGGTGCTCTTGGCGAATTGGTAAGTCCAGGCGCACTTCAAACTCAACTCATGCGAGTCTTGCCCCCCCCCCCCCACAACT
>JANOAW010000951.1:0-2105 GCA_031411355.1 Hyphomicrobiaceae bacterium
CGGAACATCGTGCCGAGCAGGCCAAGGCTGTCGACCAGCAAAATGTCAGTGTCCGGCGTGATCGGCGTGTTCGACGACAAACGCACGAGCCTCATGCCTGACGTCGACAAGCGCGCTGCGATCTCGTCGCATCGCTCGGGATGGCGCGGCGCAATGATGGTCAGGACGTGTGGACAGGCTGTCGCGATCTGACGATGCGCTGTGGCGGCGATGGCCTCTTCGTCGGCATGCGTGGATGCTGCGAGCCAGACCGGGCGCGCACCGAAGTCGACCGACAGGCGAGCCGACAGCGCGGCATCGACGGCTGGCGCGGGCGCATCGACCTTGATGTTGCCTGCGGCTGTGACGTTCTGGGCGCCGAGTTGCGACAGGCGCAGGGCATAGAGTTTATTCTGGGCAAGCGCGACGCGGAAGCGCGAGAACAGCGGATGCGACAATCCCGGACGCTTGCGCCAGCGACGAAAGGAGGTCTTTGACAGTCGGCCGTTCAAAAGGGCCAGGGGCACATCTCGGGTGCCGGCGCCGAGGATGAGGTTGGGCCAGATCTCGCTCTCGATGAACACACCGAGATCGGGCTTCCAATGATCCAGGAAGCGGCCGACATACTCGGGCACGTCGAGCGGCAGATATTGGTGCGTCGCCATGAAGTGCGCGGACGCTATTCCAGCCGACGTCACCGTGCCCGTGGTCAGCAAAGCCGCGACGTCTGGTCGTCGGCGTGCGAGTTCCGCAATAACTGGCAGTATCGTGTTGGTCTCGCCCACACTCGCCGCATGGAACCAGGCGAGCAATCCGTCGGGGCGTGGTTTCGACGCAATGCCGAAACGCTCGTCGCGGCGCGCCGGTTCCTCTTTGCCCTGTCTGGCGCGGCGCGCGAGCAGCACGGGCAGCAGCGGGCGCACGAGCCTGGTCGCGCCACGATAAAGGGAAATACTCCGACCCGGCTCGACCATGCCGGGCTCCATCGCCTGTGGAGGGGTCGCCTTGAGCGCGCTGACACCGGCGCGCGCATACGCATCGGCGGTGGCGATGTCGAGCTGCCGCTCGACCAGGCTGCGATACTTTTCCAAACCCGCGTCGTCGAGTTCGGGCGGCACGCGGATAGGGTCGCCGATCGAGCCGCCGAGGCGTGAAAACGGCAGGTTGATGGTCATGCGGCTCCACGTGTTGAGCGACACGTAGCGCGAAGACGCGAGCGCGACGGGCAGGATCGGCCGGCCCGAGACCCGTGCCAGCGTAATGATGCCGGTCCCGACCCGGCGCGCTGGACCGGGGGGCACATCGGCCGTCATGGCGACGGTGTGACCGCGCGCAAGGGCCGTCACTGCCGAGCGAAACGCATTCGCCCCGCCCCGATCGCGCCCTTTGATGCCGGCACCCGCACCCCGGATCAATTCGAGGTCATGATGGCCGAGCGCGACACCCATCATCTCAGCGTCCCGGTGCAGGGCGAGCATGACCTTGGTCGAAATGTCCTCGCGTGGCAGCGCCGGCAAGAGCATGAACTGGCCGTGCCAGAGTGCGAGTATGAAGGGATGCAGGTCGCGAAACGCATCAATGTAGTCGTCCCACATCGGTGGCGGCGTCGATGTGCCGTAGACGAGCGAGATGTAGCCCGCAGCCAGGCGTCCGGCGGCGCGATCGATCAGGCGGGTATCGGCGAATTTGGTTCGGCTGTCGGCCATCGGTGCCGTCGGAAACTGCGGGTCGGCGGGTTCATAGCGGGCGGCGCCCGGCAGGGATAGTCGCGAGTGTGGATCAGCCGGTGTGGATCAGCCGGTGTGGATCTGGGAACCAGCCTCGGCTAAAGCTGCCCTCGGACGGCCTCGTTCTTTTCGCAGCTGAGCTGCGAGCGTGACCGAAACGGCAACAGCGCAATGCCCGAACTTCCCGAAGTCGAGACGGTCCGACGCGGTCTCGAGCCCGTGATGGCCGGCCGTCGCCTGCTGCGGGTGGAACAGCGTCGACCGGACCTGCGCTTCCCCTTTCCCGACCGGTTCGCGGCCCGCTTGCAAGGCCAGACGATCGACCGCCTGGACCGGCGGGCAAAATATCTCATCGCGCATCTCAGTGGCGGCGAGGCCTTGATCATGCACCTCGGCATG
>JANOAW010000952.1:0-2435 GCA_031411355.1 Hyphomicrobiaceae bacterium
CGCGATCGAACAGAGCCGCTTGGTGTGATGGGATGATTTGAATGCGATCGCCGAAACGGCGCAGCCGTCTTGCTCCTGCCTCGACGGTGGCATTCCCGCAGTAGCGGTTTCGCTCGGCGGTCGATTACGGCGCGTGACCGACCGAGCGTCCGCGTCTGTGCAGGTTTCTCGGACTCCGGCATCGCCGCGCGAACGACCGAGCTCAACTATTTCTAAAAAAATGGCGGCCGGCGTCCGAGAAGCGCCAGAGCACGAAGTCGCTGCGGTCAGTATGCAAGTCAGCCTTAAACGGTAGAACTCATTCGCAGTCGTTTGAACGCGGACAGCCCCTTGTGCCTGCAAAGGCCGCACAGTAAATTTTCCGCGTAGGTCTGAGGATTAAGGGTAGGGGCACTCGATGCGACACACGACGATCTTGTCAGTTGCAGTCCTTGTCTTGAATGGAACGACTGCGGTTGTTCATGGACAGCAAAAACCAGAGAGCAACAAGGGCAAGCCCGGCACGTACACGGTGGGTCAGGCGGTCAATGCCCACACTTTGATGGTTTGTCAGAGCAAGGACGACACGCTGGCGGTGGCCGACGCCTACATGGTCGACGATGCCGCCGGCAACAAGAAATGGCAGGAACTCGAGAAAGCCAAGACCGTGCTCGGCGAGGCCGCGTGCGGGCGGGTCGACGGCCAGAACAAGTTCAAAATCGCCGAGTTGCCCGTGCGGCAGAACGTGACGCCCGACGACTCCGAGAAGATGACCGTCATCAAAATGAACGCCATGTCCGGCGACCGCACGGTGTGGGCGATCATTTTTGGCGAGTTCGAGTTCGTCGATGAGAAGAGCAAGCGTGCAAAATCAGAAACCTCCGCGCCGACAGGCGACGTGGCAAAGCGGATCGCCGGCCTGAAGTCCAAGGGAGGTTCGAGCGCGTGGGATGGCGAGGTCAAGCCGATCATGCTGGCCAACTACGACAAGGATCGCTCGGGCGAGATTGATACCGATGGCGAAGTTAAGGTGATCGCCTGCGATGTCTGGCGCACGATGGATGCCAGCATCCGCAAGGGAGACAAGGGGTCCGGCCTCGCCTGGACCTATGGCTTCAAGTCGCGCCTGGAGAAGGGCAAGGAGGCCTACGGTTGGGTCGGCGACGCCTTAGGCATCAACGAGACAGTTCGCAAGACTGCCTTTGACCGCATCAAGGGCTGTGGCATCGATATCGGCACGTGAGTCACGGACGGACTATGGTGAAGCACGTTACGAGAGTGCCGCAAAGGACGAGCGTTTGGGATCGGCGGATCGGGTCAACGAATACACCACGTCGTCGGCGGTCAGTTCACCCCAGTCGCCGTGAAACTTGACGCCTCGGCGCAGGTGGAGCGTCGAGACACTGATTGCCGTGTCCCCCGCGATAGCTGACTTTTTCGGCGATGGCGATCGAGTCCGGGCTGCCGCCGCAGTAGGACGGACATTTGCCCGATCCATGATCGGTGTCGCTTGGAGCGGTCATCAGCCACGTCTTGCGCCGCTCGATAAGTCCGTCACGCCGCTTGCATAAGCTCGATCAGCACATCGGACATGAGGGCATAAGTGCGCTCGATCACCGCCTCGGACGCCCACAGGTCCGCCAGGAACGGTGACGACACCTCCGCTGCCGCCTCGGCTGCCGCTGTCACTGCCACCGCTTGCGCCTCCGGGGATACGGTTGCCACCGCCATTGCCGCCGAAGTCGCTGCAGACGCCGCAAACGCTGCTATTTCTGCGGCTTGCATCGACGTCGCCTCAGCCGCCGACACCGCCGTCATCGCTGCCGACCGACACGTTGTCGCCGCGGTCGACACGCCTGTCAGCGCCGTGTCCAGCTCGCCGAGAGAGATGCTGTGTCCGCAGCCTTTCCGCCGCAAGATGTCAGAGACAATGGCAACGTGGGGCGCCACACGCTCGTCCGAGATGCCAGGCGTGATCGCACCATCAGTCAAAATCCGATGCAGGAACGTCCAAGCCACGAGAGACAGGTCAGCTCCGGGGCGGGCGGCGCCCATGAAGCGCTCTGGCCACGTTATCGCCAGCTCGTTCGGCAAGTCCTCGAATAGACTGTGCGCAAGCTGAGCAAGAGGCTGCGGAATACCGAACCGAGTTGCATATTCCTCATAACTGGCGACATTCAGCGTCCAACCGACGCTGCGGCTCGTTCCAACCAAAGCTGACTGAGCCTTTACCAGCCGGCCGGCGCGACGACTTTCGGCAAGCTCGGCAAGGATTGCAGCCTTCATTTCGCTGTCGCCATGATAGGCAAGCATCACGCGGCCCTTTCAGGTTTCGGCCCCCGCATTGACCAGAGCCGGGGTGCGGAAGGGCACGTCGTCTGCGATGTAGACCGCGGCTCGGCCCTCAGGCCTTCAACGCCTCGGCGACGAGGGCTTTTTGCTCGGCTGCGTGACGG
>JANOAW010000953.1:0-1560 GCA_031411355.1 Hyphomicrobiaceae bacterium
GATAGTCGATCAACTCGAACTTGACCCGGTCGGCGACCCCGGCGTCGGCGGCGCGCTGCCGTGCGACCTTCAACTGCTCCTCTGACAGCGTGATGCCGAGCACGTCGACGTCGGCGACGCGATTGAGGTAGAGCGCGGTCCCGCCCCAGCCGCAGCCGATGTCGAGCACCGTGTGCCCGGGCTTGAGGTCGAGCTTGGCGGCGATGTGCGCCTTCTTGTCGGCCTGCGCCTGCTCCAGACTGTTGCCCGGGTCGGTGAAGTAGGCGCAGCTATATTGCAGGTCGTCGTCGAGAAAGAGGCGGTAGAGTGCATTGCCGATGTCGTAATGGTGCGCGACATTCTGGCGCGAGCGGGCGACGGGATTGCGCCGGAACAGCCATTTGAAACGCGACTTGCCGCGGTTAAGCGACTTGCGGCCGCGCCCGCCCTGCTCCCATTTGTTGGCGCCGATGATCAGTTCCATCAACGCCAATATGTCGCCCTGCTCGATGACGATCCGGCCGTCCATATAGGCCTCGCCGAGCCCCAGCCGCGGGCTGCGCGCGATGTCGAACGCGGCTCTTCGGTCCTTGACCCGGACCACGATCTCCTTGCTGCCGCCGCCCGGGCCGATGTCCTTGCGGCTGCCGTCGGGCATGATGAGGGTCAGCCGGCCCTGCTTTACGAGGTTCCCTGCGAGCTGTTCGATCAATGGCACATACCGTCCTTTTTCTCTCAACAATGAGGACTGTGACGGGTCAGGCCGAGGGGTTCAAGCTTGCCGATCGGCGCTTCTTTTCGGCGGAGGTCTTCAACTGGCCGCAGGCAGCATCTATGTCGCGCCCGCGCGGAGTCCGCACCGGGGCCGAGATTCCGGATTCGAACACGATATTGCTGAACGCCCTGATCCGCTCGGGCGTCGAACATTCGTAGTTCGCACCCGGCCACGGGTTGAACGGAATGAGGTTGACCTTGGCCGGGAGGCGGTATTGCCGGATCAGCCGGACCAGCTCGCGCGCGTCGGCGTCGCTGTCGTTCTTGTCCTTGAGCATCACATATTCGAAGGTGATCCGACGCGCATTGTTGGCGCCGGGATAATCGGCGCACGCCTGGAGCAGCTGGTCGATCCCGTACTTGCGGTTGAGGGGCACGATCTCGTCGCGCACTTCCTTGGTCACCGCGTGCAGCGAGACCGCGTGGTTGACCCCTATCTCTGCGCCGGCGCGGGCCATCATCGGCACCACGCCCGAGGTCGACAGGGTGATCCGGCGCTTGCTCAGGCCGAGTCCGTCGCCGTCCATGACGATCTTGAGCGCGTCGCGGACATTGTCGAAATTATAAAGCGGCTCGCCCATGCCCATCATGACGATGTTGGTCAGCATCCGGCCTTCGTGGCTGTAGCCGCCTTCACCCACTTCGGGCCATTCGCCGAGCGCATCGCGGGCCAGCATCACCTGGCCGACGATTTCCGCCGGCTCGAGGTTGCGCACCAGCTTCATCGTGCCCGTATGGCAGAAAGTGCAATTCAAGGTGCAGCCGATTTGGCTCGAGACGCACAGCGTCCCGCGGTCGGCGTCAGGA
>JANOAW010000954.1:0-1522 GCA_031411355.1 Hyphomicrobiaceae bacterium
CGATCTCGTTCGCGGTGCCGTGCCATCGCGTCATGCGCGGTGATGGTCAATTGGCCGGCTATCACTGGGGACTGACACGCAAACGCGCGCTGATCAGTTGGGAAACCGGACGTGTTACTGGCGCCGCCTGAGCGCCCTTACACATCGCCGTCGACGAAACTGGTGATCAGCGCGCAGGCGATGGCTTGCTGGCCCGGAACCCACCAGTTCTGCGGATGCGTGCGGTTGAGCATCAAGCGCACCTCGTCGCGGGGGAACCAGCGGGCTTCCTCGATCTCCTTGGGATCGATGACGATGTCCGTCGTCTCGGCATAGCCGACGCAGCCGATCATCAACGAGTGGGGGAAAGCCCACGGCTGCGTCGAGTGGTACTTGACCTCACCGACACGGACGCCAGCCTCCTCGAACACTTCTCGCTGGACGGCGTGCGCGATGTCTTCTCCCGCCTCGATAAAACCCGCGAGTGTCGAATACATGCGCGGCTCTTTGCCGAAGCGGGCTTCATGGCCGAGCAGACACCGGTTGGTCTTTTTATCGACCACCAACATGATGACGACAGGGTCGGTGCGCGGAAAATGCTCAAGCCCACAGGCCCAGCATTGCCGCTTCCAGCCGGCGTCCTTGAACAGCGTGGTGCCACCGCAGCGGCCACAGCACCGGCAGTTCTCGTGCCAATGAGACAGCGATTTCGCCTGCCCCACGAGCGAGAGTTCCTCCGCACTCATGGTGCCCTGCATCGCGAGCGAGCGCAGATCGACGATGGGGCGCAGAAGTTCGATGGCGCGCGGCGCGTGCCGCGTGCGGTGTTCGGTGACGGACAAGGCGAAACGGGCCGCGCCGAATTTGCGATCGACGCCGAGAAAGATCAGATCCTGCAGCGGCAGCTCGGCCGCGTCCAGTTCGGCGCGGGATAACCAGCGAATCTCGGCTCGGCTCCGGTCCGCGCTTGAGCGAATGACGGGCTTTTGATCCGCCAACACGAGAAATCGTGCGTCTTCACGGCGCAACAGGCCCTCGATATAGGCTTGATCTGAACGCTTCAGACCCTGCCGGTCGAGGCTCGTGGTCGTGCCGAGTGTGGGTGTCATTCACTTCCCCTTCGCAAGACGTCGCGTGTCTATGACACGGCCTCGCGTCGGATGGCAAAGGCGGAGCCGCTGTGCTCGGAGACATCCAGTTTTCTTGGGCCAACTTTACGCAGCCGTACGGCGCTTGCCGCTCGACGGCAGGGGCGCGAACAGGGCCGAGACATCGGCTTCCGTCAGCTGCATCGGCCGACGCGACGTGCCCTCGAACAGCGCCTCGGCGAGCGCGGCTTTCTTTTGCTTCAGCAGCTCGATTGCCTCCTCGATGCCTTCCTCGACGATCAGCTTGTGCACGAACACGGGCTTGTCCTGGCCGATCCGGTAGGCGCGATCGGTCGCTTGATTTTCGACCGCCGGGTTCCACCAGGGATCGTAGTGGATCACCGTATCGGCGGCGGTGAGATTGAGGCCGGTGCCGCCAGCCTTGAGCGACAGAA
>JANOAW010000955.1:0-4199 GCA_031411355.1 Hyphomicrobiaceae bacterium
CCAGAGCAACGCCGGTGGCGACGGCATCGTTGGTTGCCTTGGAATCTTGGGCGCCCGACAGCTCCGCCGCGCGGCGCGACACCCGCTCGGCCTCAGCCCCCAGCTGCTGGCAATTGTAGGGCTGATATTGCAATGGCGACACGTATGCCGCTTTGATTTCGGTCGACGAGGACGCACAGCCGGCCAAGACGAGCATGACGGCGCAGGCGGCTAAATGCTTGATCACGCAACAACCCCGACATTTGCAAGTACACGTCCGATATCGTGATACGGGGCTTCGCTGGTGTCACGGCAGGAATGGATCTTTGCACCAATGGATCGGGCGAGTTGTAAATCGGCACCATCGAGGTCGGGACGTGCGGACGGCGTCACGCGACGCGCGCGGCGGTTGGCGTACCGCCTCCATTGAGCAGCGCCTTGAACTCCCATGTCGAATAGTGGCGTGCGCCTTGGCTGTGGACATATCCCGGCGCAATGCGGGCGCGCACACCTTGGGCTGAGAGAAGGAAGCGGCCGGTAAATTCAGCCAACGGCATGCGGACCGGCATCGCCACGCCGTCGACCTGCTGGGCGGCTGCTTCGGCAAGGGCGCGATCACACCAGACCGGAATCACTTCACTGCGACCGTCGACGACAGTGACCGGCATCACGCGTTCGAGGCTCTGCAACACGAACACGGAGCGGGTCTTGGTCGCGACGCCGACGAAATCCCGAACGAGGCCGTCCTGGAGCAGGCCGAGCAGGGTTGCGGGCTCGATCTCGGGCTCGACTGGCTCCGACGACCAATCGGTCGCGATGATCGTGTTCGCGAGCGACGCTCGCGCCAGCGTCTCGGTCATGAAGTTGGCGATGTCGAGGGTGACGAGTTCGGGATCTTCACTGAGCACATCGGCCCATTTTCCGGCCTCGTGGTGGGCTGACCAGACCAGCAGTGCGCGACGGCCCGAGCCGGTGGGCGAATCGACGTGCGCCAACCCCTGTGACCCCGATACCGCCCAGACCGTTTTCGCCAGCACCGCGCCTTGCACGAAGGTTGCGATCACGTGTGCCGGGCCGACGTGCCCGACGTGCGTGGCGCGCGGAGAATAGATGGCTAAGGTCCCGGTGCTCATGTTCATCCCGATCGGCCGCGCGAATCGCTGCCTGTCGAAATTGAGACCGAGAGCTTAACAAAGGCTCAACGACTGCCTCATAACGAGGCAGTGCTCCGCCGTCAGAGCATATTGTGCGCGCCGTCGCAGAACGGCTGATCATCCGACGATTTGCAACCGCACAGATTGAACGTGCCGGCAGATTCGACCTGAAATTTTCTCGGCGCCAGCGTCGTGCCATTGTGGCTGCCGTCACAGAACGGCTGGCGTGCCGAGCGCCCGCAGGTGCACCAGAAGTATGGTTTTCCTGCTTCGAGAACGACTTGGTAGGGGCCTTTTTGGGCAACGACTGGGCTGTCCGACATGCGCGGGGATCCATCAGTGAAACGTGTCGACACGGGCGTAGCCAATGGCAGCCCGATCGACAAGTCCGCGTGCAAGTTCCCGCAATGCAAATACGCGAATTACAGGCGCTGGGTCGGCTTGCGCTCGAGATCCTCGAAATCGCGCAGCTTCTCCTTGAATTTCTTCAGCATGCTTTGCAGGTAGGTCATGGCCTTGTCGACATCGTCGGGTGTCGGCAACTTGTCTGGGCTCGGGAAGTGTGGCGCCTCTGCGCGACGATCGCTGCGCGGTTTGTCGCTGGGAATGCCGGCGAGATCCTCGAGGCGCTTGACCGAGCCCTGCAGATCCTTGTTTTCCTGGGCGAGCCGGCCGATTTCCTTGTCCAGAGCGGCGCGTTCGTCCGGCAGGGACTGACAGCTCCATTGGCCGTCTGCCTGCGCCTTGCACATAGACATGGTGCCGGTCTCCGTATCGAGGCGCAACATGCCGCCGTTGGCGGGATGCATGGTAAAGCGACCGCTGGTCTGGGGCGGCATGGTCGATTGCGCCAGGACTGAGCCCGTCAAGGGCGCTGACAACGGCACAATGATCGCCAGCAGTGCCAGATGCGCGCGATTGAATTTGGACATGCGTTGCTCCATCGATCGAGCACGGCTCGTCGTCATATGCGCTCAAATGGTGCACCTTTGTGGCAATTCCGCGATCCGGCTTGTGTCGCACCCGTTGAGCTGAAATTCATCTCCGCGACGTGATCGTGTCATCAACTGTGACTATTTCGTCGCGACGGGTAGAAAACCGGTACATTTGCCCCTATGTGCCGAACACCCGAAGTCACGGAGCGGCGAGATGATCGCCCCTCGCATGCGATAGGATCGATCATGAACAGATACGCTCTCAGCCTCGTCTCGGCCTTGGCGCTCGCAGCCGTCGTGCCAGCTCTGGCTCAACAGGCGCCGACCGCGCCCTCGACCCCGCCGCCGGCCGCAACGCCTGCGCCCGCCACGACACCGGCTCCGACAACGTCGGCTGCCAAGACCTCGATCCCGAATGGTGTTTTCTATCGCGGCCAGGGTCCGACGCAGTATCTTGCCAAGGATCGTCTGCTCGGCTCCAACGTCGTCAACAAAGATGGTATAGTCATCGGCGCCATCGAAGATCTGGTCATGGGTTCGAACAACGAAGTCCAGGGCGTCATCATCGGTGTCGGCGGCTTTGCCGGCGTCGGCGAGAAAAAGATCGGCGTGCGCTATACAGCGCTGCAGATCTCGACCAAAGACGGCAAGCGCACCATCGCCCTGCCACAGGCGACCAAAGAGGTGCTGGCAGCCATCGACGGCTACCAGCGTTCGGAAGCGCGTAAGTCGTTGCTTGAAAAAGCCAAAGAGCGCGCCAAGGAACTGACCGACAAGACCAAGTCGAGCGATGCGGCCGCCAAGGCCAAGGAACTCGGTGCCAAGGCTGTCGAAAAAGGCAAGGCCGCTGTCGATGCGGCGAAGGAAAAGACCGGCATCGGCCAGCCGGCCCCGAAGGCTCCCTGAGCCGATAGACGTTGCCACGATTATTGGGGTCAGATCTCGGTCTGGCCCCTTTTCTATTGGGTGTTCGGCTTTGTGAGGGACGCGCGCTCTCTGCTATCAGCCGTGCCCGGCGGCGTTGACGAGAAAACCGGGATTGATGCCCAACTTGGCCATGGCGCGCTCATGCTTGCCGGCGAGATCATCGCCAAACAGCAGGTCGTCGTCGGGCGCCACATGCAGCCACGTGTTGGCATGCAACTCGGTTTCCAATTGACCTGCCCCCCACGAGGCATACCCGAGCGCGAGCAGCGATTGGGTCGGGCCCTTGCCGCGCGCCATCGCGCGGACGATGTCGACCGTTGCGGTCAGGCAAATACCCTTGTCGATCACCAGCGTGGTCGTGCCGTCAGCGTAGTCGGACGAATGCAACACGAAGCCGCGCGCCGTCTCGACGGGGCCACCGACATGAACCGCCCGTTTGGAAACGTCGCGCGGCAAAGCGCGCTTGCCGGCGGGAACCGCGATCTCGAGATGTGACAGCAGATCGGGAAACGAGATGTTCTTGGCGCGCTGGTTGACGATCAGCCCCATGGCGCCCTTGGACGTGTGGGCGCACATGTAGACAAGCGATCGCGAGAACCACTTGTCCGTCAATGACGGCATGGCGATGAGCAACTGGCCTTCGAGGCTGTCACCCTTGTTCCGGCGCGCTTTGCGCTTGGTCTTCAGCGGGGGGATCATGTCGGCAGATTAGGCCATGTGCTGGTCTGGGGGAAGAGGCTCGATCTCGATCGCTTGCCCCGATCCCCCCCGGACAGCAGCACTCAGTTCAGTGCCCGTACCAACCACAATGACAACGACGGCAAGGCCACGCACAGCGCGAGGCGAATGACTTCTGCGACCAGGAATGGCAGCACGCCCCGGTAGGTGGACATGATCGGCACGGTTTTGGCGATCGACGATATGACGAACACGTTCATGCCGATCGGTGGTGCCGTCAAACCAATGCCGACAACGATGAGCACGAGAATGCCGAACCAGATCGCCACCTCGTCGGCGGACATGCCGAAATCGAGTGCCTGGACGACTGGAAAGAAGACCGGCAAGGTCAACAGGATCATGGCGAGTTCGTCCATGACGGCGCCGAGCAGGATATAGAACGACAGCATGGCGATCAGCACCATATAGGGCGAAAAGCCGGAGCCGCCGATCCATTCGGCGGCCGTCGTCGGCAGGCGGGACAGAG
>JANOAW010000956.1:0-2659 GCA_031411355.1 Hyphomicrobiaceae bacterium
AACTGTCCGCCTGTGGACACTCCTCACCACGGCATCCCCGTGAGGCGAGGAACTAAGCATATCAAGGGCTTGCTGTAATCTTCGTGGGTCCCCGGTTGCGCCTGATGACGAAGGAGAGGGCGGAGCGAAATTTTGCGATCCTGCAGCTCGTGGAAGGGCATTTTGAGATTTGGTCGCAACCACGTTATAATTCCGACGTTGTCCTTGGGCTGCCTGTAATCTGGCCAATCGGCCCTCACCAATCGGCCGTATCCATTCGGCCATGGGAGTAATGATGATCAACACATTCGACAGACGTTCACTCTTGCTCGCCGGCGGTTCTCTGGTTGCAGTTGGTGCAGCGGGATTTCATATGCCCCTGCGCGCGCAATCCTTCGCACCGACGCGGTCGATGCAGGGCGGCGCCAACAATTATCGCAAAGGCGCCCCGATCGTGGAACGCATTGGCCGGGGTGGGTTCTGGATGTCGGGCACTGTACGCCGTGCCGGTGACGGCACGCCGCTCGCGGGTCAACGTATTCAGGTCTGGGCTCATACGACTGAAGGCTATGAGGCCGATTTGAAGAGCCATGGTGCCACGCTGACCGACGCGAATGGCGTCTTTCGGCTGGAAATGCCCCAAATCGTGCCGGCCTTTGGCCAAGCACACGCCCACCTCGCCTACGACAGTGGAGACTTCGAAACTGTCTTTCTGCGGCCCGTGCTGCCAAGTTCCAAGGCCACCAGCCTCGAGGCACATTTCAGTCTCAAGCCAGTCTGATGGGACAGTGGACCAGTCTGATGTGCCGGTCTGACGGGCGTGACTGCGAAAGGGAAACGATTGGCCAAGTCGCTGTTGATCTGGGCTGCGTTTGCAGCAGCTCTTCTCGTGCCGATCGCAGCCGCTGCGGCAAGCCCGCTGCTCGCATGGCGCCAAGCGGTTTACATCGTCGGTGGCTTCGCCGGCGTCGTCGCACTCGGGCTGCTCCTCGTTCAACCGGTGCTGATTGGCGGATTTCTGCCCGGCGTGTCGGCTCATCGTGGTCGCAGCGCACATCGCCTTATCGGAGCTCTGCTCCTTGCCGCAGTCGTGATCCACGTCGGCGCCTTGTGGATAACCAGTCCCCCCGATGTCATTGATGCGTTGCTGTTTGCGTCACCCACGCCGTTTTCTGCCTGGGGTGTGATCGCCATGTGGGCCATTTTCGCCACGGCCCTTCTGGCCGTGTTCCGGCGTGGATTGCGACTGCAACCGCGGACGTGGCGCATCGGCCACAAGGCCCTCGCGGTGATCATCGTCGGAGGTACTGTCGTCCATGCCCTCTTGATCGAGGGTACGATGGAAACCATGTCGAAAATCGCTTTATGTGCCTTGGTCGTGATTGCGACTGCGAGAGCCATTGCTGATTTTGGCATGTGGTCCAGGCGCACCAGTCGCGCTCCGTGAGCACGTGGCCCGATGGCCCAACTGTGTAGCCATGCTGTCGACCGCTCCAAACAATCGTGCAATATCCCGGCAGATCACCGACAGCGAGTTCAAGCATGGATTTCGACGACGTCATTCTCGGTCGGCGCAGCATTCGCGGCTATAAGCCCGATCCCGTCCCACCGAAGTTGATCAAGGAGGTTCTGGCGTTGGCGATGCGCGCGCCGTCGTCGATGAACACCCAACCGTGGAATTTCTACATCATCACGGGTGCGCCGCTCGATCGTATCCGACGCGGCAACACCGAGCGCAATCTCGCCGGCGTGCCGCATTCGAGAGAATTTCGCATCGGCCAACCCTTCGATGGTGTGCATCGGGATCGCCAGATCGGCGTCGCGAAACAGCTGTTCACCGCCATGCAGATTGCCCGCGACGACAAGCAAGCCCGGCAGGATTGGGTGCTTCGTGGGTTTCGCCAGTTCGACGCCCCCGTATGCGTGATTATCACATATGACCGCGTGCTTGCCTCCAGCGATGACACCGCCTTCGACTGCGGTGCGGTCGCAACCGCACTCGTCAACGCGGCCTGGTCTCGTGGCCTCGGCGCCGTGATCAACAGCCAAGGTATCATGCAGTCGCCCATCGTCCGCGAGCACGCGGGCATAGCCGACGATCAGGTGATCATGAAGAGTATCGCTTTGGGCTGGCCGGACGACAGCTTTCCAGCCAACGCCGTAAGATCTGTGCGCAAGTCGGTCGACGACGCGGCTACCTTCGTCGGCTTCGATCAAGACGCGTAAGACCGGAGTAGACGTCAGTCGGCGGTTTCATCGCGGCGCCGAGGATTGCTGGCCGACACAACGGCGCAGGATTTCGGCCGCGTCCCCGGACGAGCCCGCCCACGCGACGTATTGATCCGGCCGCACCAGGATCATGGATGCGGCCAAGCGGTGCCGGTCACCGCCCAAATCGTCGCGCACGATGTGCAACGGCACGCCCATTCGCCGGGCCGCGGCCTCGAAAGTCGATACCAGCGCCGGCTCGGCGTCGAGGGCGAGCAACATGAAGCCGCCGGCGAGATGCTCGAAGACATTGCGACCATCCGACAGCGTCACCGGTGAGAGATGGTGGCCGGCGCGCGCATCGTGACGGTGGGCGCCGCGCGCACTGCTGACACCGCCGTCGGCGCCGCACACGACAGGCGATCCCTCGTAGTGCGGCTCGAAGGCGTGCACCTCGCCGGTCGCACCGGCC
>JANOAW010000957.1:0-3660 GCA_031411355.1 Hyphomicrobiaceae bacterium
TCGACACCGTCGCGTGCGGGCGCGCACGCGGCGACAACGGCGCGACAGCTGTCGCAGTGGGGTCATTGCGGAGATAATCCAAATAAATGCGTCCGACACGCTTGGTCTTTGACATTGTGACAAGATATTTTTCTGGGGCGTCCAGAGCCATCTCACTGCAAATAGAGCGTGCAAATGTCTTAGCCTGCTCCCACGAGCAAGGGTTCTTCGCCCGCAACGGTGTGACGACGTGCAGACCTTTTCCGCCAGTCGTCTTGCAAAAGGCCACGAGCCCGAGTTGCTCCAACCTCTGACGGAGTTCGTGCGCCGCATCTACCGTGGCCGAAAATGGCACATCGGGACCTGGGTCAAGGTCGAAGACGAGGCGACCAGGCACATCCGGCTCACCTGGCTGACAATTCCACGGATGATATTCGACGACTGCAAGTTGTGACATCGCGACCAACGCGTCCACAGTGTCGAATTGCAGATATGCACTTCGCTCTCCCCGAACTTTGGTCAACGTCACGAGGTCGGAAAGTCCAGGCATGGAGTGGCGCTGGAAAAACTGTAGCCGGGCAAGTCCGTCCGGCGCCCGCAGGGTCGAACACGGCCGTCCTTTCAAATGTTGGATCATCCAAGTCCCAACCGACTCTATATATCTTGCCAGATCCAATTTAGTCACGGCGGCGCTCGTGCCGTCCGCCGGCCACAATATCTTTTCAGGCTTGGAAATCGAAATTCCCATGACCTCTGATGCTCGCCTTTCCTCGGACGGTTTGCGAGAATTAGGCTCGCCGGCAACCACATCGCCCGCGGGCGCTGTGTCGGATTGGTCGACGTCGGTTGCGGGCTTGTCATCGCGAAGACCTTTGAATGCCGCTTGTCGGATCGAGCCGGCCGCTGTCCAGCCTGCGAACTGAATTTCGGCGACAAGGTCCGGCCGCACCCAATGCACGCCAGCGGGCGTGGTCGACATGACGTCGAACGGTTTCTGATCCGTCTGCAGCGCAGCCAACTTCTTTAACAGTATTGTCGTGTTGCGCGCATTGAAACCGGTGCCGATACGACCCGCATATTCGAGCCGGCCGGCCTTATAGACGCCCGCGAGGAGTGACTTGATGGTTGTCGCATCACCGCTCCAGCCGCCGATCACGACCTCCTGGCTCGGTCGGCACTTGGTTTTCGTCCAATCATCGCCCCGCCCCGACGTATAGCGAGACTGCAATCGCTTAGACACGATGCCCTCCAGATCCATACCGCGGACTGACGTCAGCACGGTGTTTCCAGGCTCATGGAACTGCGTGACCATACGCAGTGACAAGCCTTTGACCGATTTCAGCAGCCGGTCGAGCTGCGTTTTGCGCATTGAAAGAGGTTCGCGGCGCAGATCCTCGCCGCGATGCCAGAGTAAATCGAAGGCAAAGAAAACCAGATTCTCAGTGCGCCCTTCGGATAACGCGGCTTGCAGGGCCGAGAAATCCGGCAGGTCGCTCTGATTGAAGGCCACCACCTCACCGTCGATAATCGCGTCCCCCAATGAACCAGCGTCTCGTGCGATCTTGGGAAATTTCGCGGTCCAATCAAGACCGGTTCGCGATCGCAACGTCACGCGTCTCTCATCGATCCGCAGCTGCATGCGATAGCCGTCAAACTTGATCTCGTGGACCCATCCGTCTGTTTGCGGCGGGTGTGCAACCAGTTTGCACAACTGTGGCACGATGAATACTGGCATGACTTCCGGCTCGGCACGCGCCTTTTTCGACATCGGCTTAGATACCGGTTTTGATAACGACTTGGATACCGGTGCCCGCGCTGCCGCGCCCGTCGACGACCACAAACTTTTAGCTTTGAACGCAGTCGCGGACGTCGCAATGAACCTGGTTGGCGCCGGCGCTTTACCTGCAGCGATAGCGGCCATGGTCCGGCCGGACGCAACCGATCGATCCTGCTTCAGAAGGCCGTCGTCGTCACCCGTCTTTTCAAAACCATCTCTGTGTTTGACCAGCAGCCAATTTGTGCGGGTATTTTTCGATCTGTCGTTGCGCATTCGCACCAGCACCCAACCACCGCGAAGTTTCTCGCCTGCCGTGACAAATTTGAGCTCACCCTCTTTCAACATGTCAGTCGCCGTCATACCGGCTTCCGGCATCCAGAAACCGCGGTCCCAGAGCATGACGATGCCACCGCCGTATTCTCCTTGCGGAATCGTGCCTTCAAAATCTCCATACTCCAGTGGATGGTCCTCCACCTCGACCGCCAACCGCTTGGTAGAGGGATCAAGCGACGGCCCCTTGGTTACCGCCCAGGATTTGAACACGCCGTCCCATTCGAGTCTCAGATCGTAATGCAAACGTGTCGCGTCATGTTTCTGCACAACGAACCGAAGGTGTTTTGCGCGCCCGCTCGACGGCCGCAATCCGGCTGGTTCTTTCGTACGCCCAAAGTCTCGTTTTGCGCGGTACGCTGCCAGCCTTTTCGTCATCGCGCCACCGATCTTCAAATAAAAGGACGTAACGCGTGAACGTTCTGACGCTCGCGGCGTTCCTTTCGTATCGGCGTAGATCGTGAACTCGCCGCGTCACGATCAAGGAGTTAACAAGATGGCGACGCGCCCCTATTGGAAGGGACATCTGAAGCTGTCCCTGGTCTCGTGTCCGGTGGCCCTTTATCCCGCATCAAGCCAAAGCGAACGAACTCAGTTTCATCAGATCAATAAAAAGACCGGCCATCGCCTGCGTCAGCAGATGGTCGACGAAGTCACGGGGGCGCCGGTCGCCAAAGACGATAAAGGTCGGGGCTACGAACTGGCCGACGGCAAATATGTCGAGATCGAGCCGGAGGAAATCGCCAACGTCCAAATTCCCAGCACGCACACCATCGATATCGAATCGTTTGTCCCCCAATCTGAGATCGACAAGCGGTTCTACGAGAAGCCCTATTATCTGGCAGTTGACGGCAAAGGCGGGGAAGATGCCTACGCGGTCTTACGCGATGCCATGAAAAACAAGGACCGTGTCGCCCTGGCGCGCATCGTTTTTGCCAGTCGTGAACACATCGTTGCGGTCGAGGCCTGGGGCAAAGGCATGTTGTGCACGACCTTGCGATACGATCACGAAGTTCGATCGGACACGGAGGTATTCAGTGCCATGCCGACGGCACCCGCATCGAAAGACATGGTCGACCTTGCCGCCCATATTCTCGATAGCAAGGCCAGTCATTTCGATCCGTCAGCCTTCAACGATCGCTACGAACTGGCCTTGCGCGATCTGGTCAAACGCAAATCATCCGGCAAAGTTATCGAGCGCCATACGCCCAGTGGCGAGACAGCCAAAGTACTCGATCTGATGGCCGCTTTGCGCGCAAGTTTGAAGGCAGCCCCGGCGTCGAAGGCAGGCCCGGCTCTGAAAGCAGGCCCGGCTCTGAAAGCAGGCCCGGCACTCAAAGCAGATCCGGCGCCAGCAAAGAAATCGACACCCCGCGCCAAGACCGCAGCCAGCGCGCAACGGTCGAGCAAGCGCCGTTCGGCGTGATGTCAGGAAGCTGTGACTTTGGGCGCGCGCCCTTCCAGAAAGGCGCGCAATCGGGATTTTGCTTCCGGTTCGGCTTGCGCGATGCCGGCGAGCAGACTTTCCATGAAGAACCCGGACTGGCGATCGGATTCTGCGATGCGCGGTAAGC
>JANOAW010000958.1:0-9144 GCA_031411355.1 Hyphomicrobiaceae bacterium
GCTTGATCGTCCTGGTCGTGTTGTGCCTGATGGGCGCGCCGATCTCGCTCGCCATGATCTGCTCGGCTGTTGTGTATCTGCTGCTCAAGGGCCAGGATCTCGGCCTTGCCGCCGAGCAGATGATCCAGAGCCTCTACGATAGTCCGTTGTTGCTCGCGATCCCGCTGTTCATTCTGGCAGCCAACATTATGAATGCTGGTTCGCTGAGCGATCGGTTGCTGCGCTTCTGCATCGCGCTTGTCGGCCGTTTCCGCGGCGGGCTCGGCCACGTCAACGTGGTCTCGAACATGATCTTTGCGGGCATGTCGGGCTCGGCCGTCGCCGATGCCGTCGGTCTCGGCAAGATCATCATTCCGATGATGACCAAGAACGGTTATTCGCGCGGCTACGCGGCTGCCATCACCGGCGCTGCCGCCACCATCGGCCCGATCATTCCGCCGTCGATCCCGATGGTCATGTACGCCTTGGTATCGAATGCCTCCATCGGTTATCTGTTCATCGGCGGTGTCGTACCCGGCGTGATCATGGGCCTGGTGCTGATGTTCTATAATTGGCGCGTGGCAGTGAAGCGCAATTTCCCGGTCGAGAAATCGGTGCCGGTGCGCGAATTGCCGAGGCTGACCCTGCAGGCGCTGCCGGCATTGTTCATGCCGCTGTTCCTGTTGTTCTGTATCTATGCCGAGTACATTATTCCCGCGATCGGCGGATTTGTGACGCCGACGGAGGCCGCGGCTTTGGCGGCGCTCTATGCCCTGCTGGTGTCGACGCTGCTGTATCGCGCGATGGGTTGGAAATCGCTGCGCGACGTGTTCGCGGAGAGTGGCAAGGCCACCGCTGCCGTCGGTCTCGTCATCGGCGCCTCGATGATCTTCAACTACATTATTGCGTCGGAAAACATTCCGAGCAAGGTGACTGTCTTGATGGAGGCCTTGAACGTCACACCGTTGATGTTCCTGATCCTGGTCAATGTGCTGTTTCTGATCCTCGGCTGCTTGCTGGATGCCTCGACGATCATTCTCGTCATCATTCCGCTGTTCATACCGACCTGCAAGAAGCTCGGCATCGACCTCGTGCACTTCGGCGTCGTCGCAGTGGTCAACTGCATGATCGGCCTGATCACGCCGCCGTATGGCGTGCTGCTGTTTGTCGTTAATGCCATCACCGGCATACCCTTGAAGGAGATGATCGGCGAGATCTGGGGCTTCATTGCGGTGTTGGTCGTTGCGCTGTTCGCCATGATCTTCTTCCCCGACATCGTGCTCTTCGTGCCGAAGCTGTTCGGATATAAGGTCGGGACGCTATGAGTGGTGGGCGCGGGCCTGGTCGCGCGTTTTCAGCACGGTGCGGTCGGCCGAACGAGGACCGAACCAGGTCCGTTGGGCGGCGTCCGGTAATGTGCTAGGGGATAGCATGGAGCGGATCGAACAGAGCCAGTTCTACGCCGACCCCGCGAGCGCCTTGGAGCGCGCGCGGGCCAACGGCGAGACGTTGGAGATCGTTGCCGGCGGCAAGACGATCGCGCGGCTGGTGCCGGAACCGGAGGCTGCAAAGGTGGCCGCATGGCTGCCCGGAGGAAGCAAAGGGAAGATGTGGTTCGTCGATCCTAATGATACGCTGGATGAGCTTTGGACGCCCGAAGACATCTCCGAGTGGGAAAACTCGGATCCAATGGGGAACTGATGGGCCTGCTTCTCGATAGCAACGCTCTGATCTGGTACCAACTCGACGATCCTCGGCTGGGCGCGCAAACACGGAAGGAAATTGCCGTTGCGATCGCTCGCGGGGCTGTATGCGTGAGCGCGATAACTTTTTGGGAAATGGAGTATGCGACCAGACGAAAGCGGCTCGCGTTGACAGAGCCAATTCGGGTTCTCCGCATGAGACTTCTTGACACAGGACTAACTGAAATTCCACTCGACGGCTGCTGCGCGATCCTGGCCGCTGAACTCGACGACTTTCACGGCGATCCGATGGATCGCTACATCGTCGCGACCGCCGTTGCCGGCCACCACACCATAGCCACGTCCGACAAGAAAATCCTTGCCTGGTCGGGACAACTCAACCGCATCGACACAAGACGCTGACGGTAAACCCATGAAACTCGCCATTGCCACCGTCTGTCTTTCCGGCATCTTGAGCGAGAAGCTGGAGGCCATTCGTGTGGCCGGCTTCAAGGGGGTGGAGCTGTTCGAAAACGATCTGCTGTCGGTCAACGGCACCGCGCGCGATGTCGGCCGCATGATTGCGGACCAGGGATTGGAGCTTGTCACGTACCAACCGTTCCGCGATTTCGAGGGTATGCCGGAGGAGCGCCGCTCACGCGTCATGCAGCGCGCCGAGCGCAAGTTCGATACCATGGCCGAACTCGGCTGCAATCTGCTGATGATTTGCTCGAACGTATCGCCTGAAAGCCTCGGCGGCATCGACCGGGCCGCAGCCGATCTCGCTGAACTCGGCGAACGCGCGGCGAAACGGGGCATGAAGGTTGGCTTCGAGGCGCTCGCCTGGGGGCGACACATCAACGATTATCGCGACGCCTGGGAGGCGGTGCGTCGGGCCGATCATGCAAGCGTCGGCGTCGTGCTCGACAGCTTCCACACGTTCGCACGCAAGACCGACCTGCGCGCCATGCGCAATATTCCGAAGGATAAAATCTTCCTCGTGCAGATGGCCGACGCGCCGGCGCTCGACATGGACTTTCTCTATTGGAGCCGGCATTTCCGTAATTTTCCCGGCCAAGGCGATTTTCCCATCGATGCCTTCATGGATGCGTTGCGGGCGACCGGTTTCGACGGTCTGCTGAGTTTGGAGATCTTCAACGATCAGTTTCGTGCCGGTTCCGCCCGCAGTGTCGCCATCGACGGCCATCGCTCGCTGATCTACATGCTCGATCGACTGCGTATGCGTTCAAAGTCGCCCGCTGGATTGCCACCTGCCCTGCCACCGCGCTCGCGTGTGCTCGGCTGCGAATTCATGGAGTTCGCCGTCGACGAGATGTCGACGCCCGCGTTCGAGGCCTTGCTCGCAGGGCTCGGTTTCCACAAATCCGGCGCGCACAAATCGAAGGCCGTGACGCGCTGGACGCAGGGGGCGATCAACATCGTCGTCAACACCGAGAAGGAAGGCTTCGCCCACGCCTTCAACATCACGCACGGCACCGGCGTGTGTGCACTCGCCGTCAAGGTCGACGACGCCAAGGCGACGCAAGCGCGCGGCAGGGCGCTGCTGGACGAGCCGTTCCATCAGGTGGTCGGTCCGGGTGAGTTGGACATTCCAGCCGTGCGCGGTCTCGGCGGCAGCGTGGTCTATTTCACCGACGACAAGAGCGATCTCGCGCGCTGGTGGGACATCGATTTCGAAGCGACCAGAGCGCCGGTCGGCGCGGACGCAGGTCTGTCGGCGGTCGATCACATCTCGCAGTCCATGCACTACGAGGAAGTGCTGAGCTGGCAGCTCTATTACACCTCGCTGCTGGACTTGGTGAAAACGCCGGCTCAGGACGTGCTCGACCCCGGTGGTATCGTCACGAGCCAAGTGGTGCAATCAGACGATGGCGCGCTGCGTCTCATTCTCAACGCGTCGCAATCATCGCGCACGCAGTCGTCGCGTTTTCTGACCGAGGCATTCGGTTCGGGTGTGCAGCACATCGCGCTGGCGTGTGCCGACATCTTCGCCACGGCGGCTCGCTTCAAAGCCACTGGCGTCGCTATCCTGGAAATCCCCGAAAACTATTACGACGACCTCGAGGCCAAAACCGATCTTTCGCCCGCCGAGATCGATCGTCTGAAGGCCGCAAACATCCTCTACGAGCGCGACGCGACAGGCGAGTTTTTCCAGCTCTACACCCAGACTTTCGAGGACCGGTTCTTCTTCGAGATCGTCGAGCGGCGGGCCGGCTACACCGGGTTTGGGGCGAGCAATGCGCAAATCCGCTTGACGGCACAGACGCGCAGTGCCCGCCCCGCCGTGATGCCGAGGCTGTGATTGCTTCGATGTGCGGCCCAAGACCGTTGGTCCATCAGGCCGATGCCGTGGTATGACGAGGACATGCATCGTTTCGAGGATTGGCTGACACCGACGCCGCGCGGGCTCTATTGCGTGCCGGGTGATTTCTACATCGATCCACACCTGCCGGTGGATCGTGCCATCGTCACGCACGGCCATTCCGATCACGCGCGCGCAGGTCACGGTGCAGTGCTGGCGACGGCTGAGACCATCGCCGTCATGAAGGTGCGGCTTGGCGAGACGTGCGCGGGTGCTTTGCAGCCGGTCGCGATCGGCGAAAAGCTGACGCTTGGCGGCGTAACGGTGTGGCTTGCTCCCGCCGGACATATCCTCGGCTCAGCCCAGGTGGTTCTGACACATGGGTCACAGCGTGCCGTGGTATCCGGCGACTATAAGCGTCGCGCCGATCCGACCTGTGCGCCGTTCGAGCCGGTTGCCTGCGATCTGTTCGTGACCGAGGCGACGTTCGGCTTGCCGGTCTTTCGTCATCCGCCCGATGGGCTCGAGATTGCCAAATTGATCGCCTCGCATGCCCGCTTTCCCGAGCGCACGCATCTCGTCGGCGTCTACGGCCTCGGCAAGTGCCAGCGGCTGATCGCCTTGCTGCGCGCCGCTGGTTACGATCGGACGATCTGGTTGCACGGGGCGCTCGAAAAAATCTGTGCACTCTACGCCTCGCTCGGTCAAAATCTCGGCGCGCTCGCCTCGGCTTCCTCGGCGACCCAGAGCCTGGCGGGTGAGATCGTGCTATGTCCGCCTTCAGCGCTGGCCGACCGCTGGTCGCGACGGATGACCGATCCCGTCACGTGCGTCGCCTCGGGCTGGATGCGGGTGCGTGGACGAGCACGACAACGCGGCGTCGAACTGCCGTTGGTCATCTCGGATCATTCGGACTGGCCGGAACTGTTGGCGACCATCGAGGAGACGGGGGCCGGCGAAATCTGGGTCACCCACGGTCGTGAAGATGCACTCGTTTATCAGGTCACGAAGAGCGGCCGCCGCGCGCGAGCGCTTGCCCTGGTCGGTCGTGACGACGACGCCGAATAAGTTCTACGTGACATGTTCGGGCATTCGGGGCCGGCTGATGCGGCAGAGACCGCCCATCGCATAGGCAATTGCTTGGACATGAGAACGAAACTGGTTCAGTCTTGTGCAAGTGCACAATACTGTGACTGTTCACTGCCGTAATTCGCCACCGTTCAAATGCGACATCTCCATGACACGCATGGCAAATATGCGCGAAGGCGCGGGTTTGCTGCAATGCAAAATCCGCAGTGGTGAAGTGGCCGAGTCGGGTGCATATTGCATCGCAACACGACGCTGGACATCAACCGGCGCAAAGACGATGGGGAAATGCTTGTTGAAGGCGCTCCAACGAAAAAAAGACGTGGAGACCTGATCATGCGCAGCACGACATTCGGAACACATTTCACTGCCGCGACGCCGACGGATACCGCGGCTCGGCAAAGCCGTCCGGCAACGTCCGACACAACAAAGAGCGCACTCTGGAGCCGTTTGTTCAAGACGCTTGTCGAAGCACGGCAGGCCCAAGCAGATGCGATCGTCGCTCGGCACATGGCTCGGCACGACGACACGAGCTTGAAAGCCATCGGCTGGTCCGAGGCTGAAATCGCAGATCTGCGTCGCCGCCATCGGGCGCTCCAGCGCTGAGGCCTTTTGGTCATTCCCTATCCATCACCACAATCCAACACCCCCAGGACTACTCACATGCTCAAATCTCTCATGTCCGGCGTCGCAGCCGACGACTGGTCGTCTGCATCGGCGCCCGTGTCCCTCGTTGATCGCTTGAAAGCTCTGCTGCCGAGCTGGAGCCGCCAGGAGGATCGCCGCGTCGAAATGTTCATCGCCCAGAACGGCGGCGTTTTAACCGATGCTCTCGAACGGGAAATCAGCCGCAGGTTCGGTGGCTACGCTGGCCGCTGACACGCGCCGGCCAATAAATGACGGATGTGTTACACCTGGGCGGCATAGCTGCCCGGGTGTTTTCGTTTGCTGCGGCCTTGCGCTTGCTTGCGCTTGCCGCCTGCGCCATGCGTTGCCTCCGTCTGATGTACGTCCCGATTCGAGTGCCCGACATGCTGTCTTATGCCGAGGCACCCGCGTTCTACCGGTTGGCGCTTGCGCGGTTTCTTTCCGGCACCGCGTTTCAGATGCTGATGGTCGCGCTCGGTTGGCAGCTCTACACGATCACTAATTCGGCCTTTGATCTCGGTCTCGTCGGTCTCGTATCCTTCGTGCCGATGTTGATCTCATCGCCGTTTGCGGGCCTCACCGCCGATGCCGTCGACAGACGTCGCATCGCCGCCATCACAACGGCGGCCTCGGCCGTGCTGGTGGCTTTCCTGGCGCTCGGGACCTATGGCGGGTGGACCGAGAGAGGTCACATCCTCGCAAGCGTCGCGGTGCTCGGCATGGTGCGCGCCTTCGAATTTCCAGCCATTTCGGCGCTGGTGCCTTTGACGGTTCATCGCGCTGATCTGGCGCGCGCAACGGCAATGTATTCGTCGGCCAACCAGATCGCCGTTATTCTCGGCCCGGCCCTGGGTGGGCTGTTGTATTGGCTCGGTCCGGCCATGCCGTACGCGATATCGGTGTTGTTTTTCGCCACCAGCTGCCTCGCAGTCATGGGTGTTGCGACCCTGACGGCGCAAGTGCGGCGGAGCGAAAAAATTACGCTCGACACGTTGGCTGCCGGATTCAATTATATTCGCCGCACACCGGAATTGCTCGGCACGATGTCGCTCGATCTGGTGGCGTTCGGCCTCGGCAGCGGCCTGGCGCTGTTGCCCATCGTCGCCAAGGACATTCTGCAGGTCGGCCCATTGGGACTTGGTATGCTGCGTGCCGCCCCCGCGATCGGTGCCGTGGTCATGACGTTGTGGCTCGCGCGCTTTCCAGTGCGCCACAAGGCGGGGCTGAAAATGTTTTGCAGTGTCGCAGGTTTCGGCCTGACCAGCATCGCCTTCGGGCTGTCGGAGAATGTGGTCGTGTCGTTCCTCGCGCTCGCCGTCTTCGGTGCGGTCGACGCCGTCAGCGTCATTATCCGCCAATCGCTGGTCCAGATGCGCACCCCCGACGACATGCGCGGGCGGGTCGGGGCGGTGAATTCGATGTTCATCGCCACGTCCAACCAACTCGGCGATTTTCGCGCAGGCACGGCCGCAGCGCTGCTCGGTACAGGTCCGGCGATCGTTCTCGGCGGTGTCACGGCCCTCGTCGTGACCATGGCATGGATGCGGTTGTTTCCGAGTATCGTCAGGCTGGAGCGGCCGGAGTGACAGCCAGTCGAGCCACGTAGGCTGGCAGCTCAAGCGGTCGCTCGGCCAGCACGACGGCGCCAGCCGCCAGCAACTCTGCCGCCGATCCATAGCCCCACGATACGCCGATGGTGCGAATGCCGTTGGTGCGCGCGCCGATGCAATCGAATTTGCGGTCGCCGATCATGAGCGCACACGCGGGATCGACCCGCTCGGTGTCGACGATGTGGGCGATCAGGTCGCTTTTGTCGTCGTTGCGGCCGTCGAGTTCAGAGCCATGGATGGCGGAAAAATAGGTGGCGAGCCCGACGCGTTCGAGGATCGGCCTGGCAAAGACGTGCGGTTTCGAGGTTGCGACGATCAAGCGATGGCCGGCGGCGCACAGCTGCGTCAGCGCCGTGTCGATGCCCCCATAAGGTGAGACCTCGAACATGGCACCGGCGCGATAGGTCTCGCGGTAAGCGGCGAGTGCGGCCTCGACAGCGTCGGACGCGACGCCGGCTTGCGGAAACGACGCGCGCAGCGGCGGGCCGATGATCCACCGAAGATCATCCGGCTCAGCTGAGCCAACGGCGCTGAGGCCAGCCCGGAACGCGCGCATGATGCCGACGGCTGGATCGACCAGGGTGCCGTCGAGATCGACCAGAATGTCCATGACGACTCCATCTGCAGTGCGACGAACGGCTTTGTGTCAGGAATCGATTTGTCAGGCATCGATCGATCTGGCGGCCCACTCCGATGCCCGCCTGCCGACGAGCGCGCCGATGTCGGCCAGTTTTTCGCGATCGAGTGTCGATGACAGCGTCGCTTTGATCGCGGCGAGCAACGTTGGCCCTTCGTAGATGAGGCCGGTATAGAGTTGGATCAGCGTCGCGCCAGCTTCGATCTTGGCGAGCGCGGCAGCCCCGCTGTCGATGCCACCGATGCCGATCAACGGGATCTTGCCGCCCGTCAGTTGGTGGACCCGCGCCAGCGTCACAGTCGCGCGATGGAACAACGGGCGACCCGACAAGCCACCTCGCTCACGTGCCGTGACTTGGTCGCTGAGGTCGACGCGGGCGAGCGTCGTGTTCGACACGGCGATGCCATCGACGCGGTTGGCCAGCATGCGCTCGATCACCGGCGCAAGATCGGCGTCGGCGATGTCGGGCGCGATCTTGACCACCACTGGACGTCGCGGCCCACCCCGCGCGACCAGCCGCTCACGCTCGGCCATGACGCGCCCGAGCAGCGCGTCGAGCGCCGCGGGTGCTTGCAGGTCCCGCAGACCCGGCGTGTTCGGCGACGAGATGTTGACCGCGAAATAGCTTGCCACGGCATTGAATGTCGCGAGACCCAGGACATAGTCGGCGGCCTTGTCCTCGGTGTCCTTGTTGGCGCCGATGTTGACACCGACGATGCCGCGCTTCGGACGGGCGTCGAGACGTGCCAAGGCAGCGGCATGGCCGCCGTTGTTGAAGCCCAGCCGATTGATGACGGCATGATCGGACAGCAGGCGAAACACGCGCGGTTTCGGGTTGCCGATCTGGGGTTTGGGCGTGATCGTGCCGACCTCGGCGAAACCGCAGCCGATACCGAGCACGGGGTTTGGCACGCGCGCGTCCTTGTCGAAGCCGGCGGCGATGCCGATCGGGTTGGGAAACGCCAGGCCATAAACCGACTGCGCCAGACGCGGATCGGCGGGTGTCGTATCGCGAAGATAGATACCGGCCTCGAGTGCCCTCAACGAAACCTCGTGGGCACGCTCGGGGTCGAGCGCGAACAAGGCTGGACGCGTGAGATCGAGAAGACCCTTCAGCATCACACCATCTCCACAGGAAACACGTGCGCACCATCGGCGCCGATCGGCAGCGGACGCGCC
>JANOAW010000959.1:0-4787 GCA_031411355.1 Hyphomicrobiaceae bacterium
GGGTAGAACAAGGCCAGCGCCTGAGCGAAACTCCGATATGGAACTTTTGAGATCACGCTTGCAGTCGACGACGGCACACGGCTCGCGAAAGCGCTCTGCACGATACAGGCGGAAGCTTTGGTCGCCTGTAACTGCGTCAGATATTTGCGATTGTCGACGAAGCTGACATGACCGGCGGCCGCATCGTCGAGGGATCGCACGTCCGTGATCGCCATGCCACCATCGACGCCGGGCGCGAGTTCAGCGCCGACATGTGTCGCAACCACAGCGAGTGTGAAGGGTCCGGCCCGCTCGAAGAACCCCGGATGTTCCATCATGCGCGTCTCACTGTGCTTTGCAGCTGGCGTTTCCGGCACCACTAGCAGAGCGACGCGTTGAAACGAACGAGATTTCAGTTGGCCGCCAAACGTATGCACGCTTTTTGGCACATGACATCGACACCGTCGTGATCCGCTGTCAGGCCCGAAGCACCCGAATACCACCGCAGCCATCTGATCGGCCCGTCTGGTAACGCCGCCGCACGAACTGGCGCAGCCGTCGACCACCACCCGCAAAGTCAGTTCTGTTTGCCCCGAACACGGCCATGCAGGCGAATGACAAGACTGTCATGACGACCCAACTGAGCACGACAATGTGCGACGATGCCATTGTTTGCCAGACCAGTGTCGCCCACACGACGCCGTTGCCGACGGCTCCGCCGCAGATCAGCATGAATTGTGACATGGAAGGTAGCATCCGCAGCACGCCCGAAATTGGGTCTAAGCGTTGACGCACACACTAAAGTTGAAGTATCACAATCTTAGGTTTTGTAAATCGCAAAATTCACGCGCGTACTATTTTTGCGCGCGGGCCGCTATGACGGCGACTAACCGTGCAGGTTCGACAGAGTTCGTTAGCGAGCGCCTACGTCGATGACGATGCGAAAGTCATCGGCAAGTGCCTCGGGCCCCTTACGGTACCCTCCGACCACAGCGTCTCGCCATTGAGCGAAAACGTCGGGATACGCTTGAGCCATTCCTCGATCGCGACCGTCATCTCCATCCGCGCCAGGTTCGACCCGACACAGCGATGAATGCCGAGACCGAACGCGGCGTGGCGATTTTCTTTCCGGTCGATCAACACCTTGTCGGCTTCGGGAAACATGGCGGGATCGCGATTGGCGGCCGGAAACGACAACAGGATCATATGGCCCTTCTTCATCGGGCAGCCGGCGACCTCGGTGTCCTGGACAACCTCTCGCGCCATCGTCACCGGCGCGTAGGCGCGCAGAAATTCTTCGATCGCAGTCGGCATCAAACCGGGATCGGCCACCAGACGATCGCGGTCCGAGGGCGTTTTGCCGAGATGCCACAACGAAGCGCCGATAGCGCTCCACGTCGTATCGATACCCGCGATCAGCATCAGCACGATCATACCGACGGCCAGTTCGAGCGGGATCGGCTTGCCCATGAATTGCGAATGCAGGATCCGCGTCATCAGATCATCCGACGGATAGGCCTCGCGCGCCTGGAATTGAGCCACGATGTACGACTGCATCTCGGCACGCGCACGTGTGGCGATGGCGTCGTCATGAACACCGAGTTCGAGGATCTCGTGGATCCATCGAATGAACGTGTCGCCGTCCTCCTGTGGCACACCGAGCATCAGGGCGATAACGCGCACGGGGATGTGTCGGGCATACTGCTGCGCCGCATCGCAACGGCCGTCAGCGATGAACGTGTCGATCAGCTCGTTGCAGATCGCGCGCGTCTTGGGCTCGAGCTTCGCCATCTCATCGGGCGTGAACGGTGGCAACAGGATCTGTTTGAGCGGCTTGTGCACCGGCGGATCTGACGTGATGGGCGGCGCGTGAGCCGTCGGCTCTGGGCGTGAGTCGCGCACGATCACGCGCCGGGACGAAAACGTTTTTGTGTCGTACGCGATGGTTTTCACGGCATCGTACGTCACCGGAACGTGCGCACCGAGATAGCGCTCGGTCGAAGCGATAGGACAATTCCGCTGCCGCAGCTGTTCCCAGATGCCGAACGGGTCTTCTCGCCACGCAGGATCGAAATGGTCCCAATCCGTGGCCCAATCCTTGACCGGCGGGCGTTTGGGCGGCATTGCACCGTCAGCCATGGCGCTCACTCCTCGACGATCTCGACCGCGAACTCGGGGCAATTCGATTTGGCGAGGTAAGCTTTGTCGATCAGAGCGTCGGGCACGATGCCGTCGCCCTTGGGCTGCGCGTTGCCGTAGGCGTCGAGGTCGATCAATTCGGGCAGGATCGCCTTACAGCGATTGTGACCTTGGCATTTGTCCGCGTCGATACGCAGACGAACGCGCTTCGGTATCGTCATGGCGTGATCACCCTCCGCGACTGGCGGCGCTCTCCGGCGCATTGCCCTTGCTGCAGAGTGATATTGGTCGACGGCTGTTTGCAAGTCGAAAATCGCTGGCCAAAATTCGCCACCCGTAAACGGCCAGCTGAGTGCCGCCCGAACGCGACAACAGGCAAGCCGACTGCCCCGCATGCGTTGCCGCTTGCGGGGCACTATCACGTCGTGAAACCGGCGCTTAGTCGGCTTCTGCCGGCGACAGCCGTCCAAGTGCATCGACGATCAAACCGAGATTGTCGACGAACTGATCGCGCTGCTTGACCGGAATGGCCTCGAGGATACGGGAATCGACACGTTCCGTCACGGGCTCTGCGCCCCGCAACATGCGCTTTCCATCTTCGGTCAACTTGACAGCGTAGGCGCGCGCATCCTCTTTGGTCCGCCGACGTTGCAGCAGACCTTTCTTCAACATGCGCCGAACGATATCGGCGAGTGTCGACCGATCGACACCAGTCTTCTCGACCAAGCCGGTTTGAGAGATGCCCTCGTTGGCGGCAACAGTCAGCAGGACGGCATACTGACGGGGCGTAAGATCACCATCCTGCATTTCGGCATGAAACACTTCTCCGGCGCACTGGCCGGCGCGGTGGAGCATGTGTAACGGAGATCGGCCGAGCCGATCCGATTTGTCATCGCGCTTCATTTGTCTTCCATGGTTCGATCCATCCAGGCAGCCCGTGTAACGATGGCCCCGTGCACACGATCTGCCGACGTGGTTCAGCTACAGGAGCTTGCTCACTCCGTGCATTTATAGAAGACTGCTTTGCTGGTTCGCGTCCAATGAAAATGACGGACTTTTTGTGCGCATCCTGTGAAATCGTTATTTCTCAGTGTGCAGATGTCTAGAAAAGAACCATATTTCAATCTTTCGGCGCATCATCGGCAACCGGACGTTTTACTCAATTGGTGATTTTGAATCCTGCGTGGGTGCGAGCGCGTGCCGCTTGATCAAGCCAACTTGCGCGATCATGAACGAAAAAGTCAACCCCAAGATGCCAAATAGTTTGAAATTGACCCATGCCGTTTCGGACATCGTGCGCCAGACGAATTCGTTTAGTACGGCCAGAACCAGAAAAAATCCAATCCAGCGCCCTGTCAGTTGCCGCCAGCCCTCGACATCCAATTGAAGCGCTTCACCGAGCAACCGCTTCAGCAGCAGCCTGCGTGTCGCCAGGCCCCACGCCAGAATTCCAGCGAAAAGTAAATTTACCGCTGTCGGCTTCATTTTGATGAAGCGGGGATCGTCGAACAGAAACGTCAACGAACCAAATCCGACCACCAGGATCGTCGTCATGATCAGCATCGGTGTCATGTGACCGAGCAGGACGTACGACGCCACCAGCGAGGCGACCGTCGCCACCATCAGGACGCCAGTCGCGGTCTTGATGCCGAAAGCGGCGTAGGTGATTCCGAACAGCAGCAGCGGCACCATTTCGATCGCCGTCTTCAGTCCCGACGGCTGTGGTTCGCCCTGTGGTTTGCCGCCCGGTGATTTGCCGCCCTGTGATTTGCCGCCATGCGGTTTGCCAATGTCGCTCATGGACAACGTTCTCGATACTGGCGGCACAGGTTACAGTCGCACGGCGAACGGCGCGTTTTCACCGGGCCTTCTCGGGCAACCGGAACTTCTGCATGAGCCGGACCTGCCAGATGAAATACAGGGACGTCAGCGGCATGACGATGAACAGCTTGAAGATCATCCAGATGTCGAGACCATTCAACAGCGGCTTCTTCAGTAGCCACATAAGTTGATCCGGCGTCGGAATTTGTGCAGTCGCAAACCCGAGCCGAACCGCCTCGTTGGCCATCGCTGTGATGAGGAAGAAGACCGCGACGTTGCGCGTCAACTGCCTCCAACCCTGCTCGGAGTAATTGAAGGTTTTGCCAAACACGAACTCGAAGAAATATTTGCGCCGATACATGCCGATCCACAAAATGACGGCGACAAGCGCGTTGAAAATCGTGACTTTGATCTGTACCCACATCTCGTTGCCGGTGTAGAGGGTCAACGCGCCGAACGTGATCGTGACGGCGCCGGCGATGAACGGCATCACCGGGGGGCGTCGAAACATGATCAAACAGACGACCAGCGCCAACAACGTCGTACCGATCAGGGACCAGACGCCCGCTTGCACGCCCCAGACGAAATTCACGACGAACATCGTGAAAATCGGACCGATCTCGCTCATGATGTTGAGCAGCTGCTCAGCATTGAACGGAAACACACTCCGGCGCGGTGTCGACACAGTCATTGTACCCTCAGCCCTCGATATCATCCATCTCACCAGCCAAGCAGTACGCGCTCAGCAGATCGTCGGATGTTACATACGTTACCCGAACGCGATGGCTCGAGCAAACTCCCCCGCATCGAAGGGCTGGAGATCATCAATCCCCTCACCGATTCCGATG
>JANOAW010000960.1:0-4252 GCA_031411355.1 Hyphomicrobiaceae bacterium
CACCGCAGCACGGCGCCTCGTCCCAACCGTTTCGGCGACGCTTGGCCCAGTCACGTGCCTCGTCAACAACGCGTCGCTGTTCGTGTACGACGACATCACCACGCTAGATCCTGACGTGTGGGATGCTCATCAGGCCGTGAACGTACGGGCACCCGTTCTCTTGGCACGATCGTTCGCCGAGTGTTTGCCACCGCACGCGCTCGGCAACATCATCAACATCATCGATCAACGCGTGTGGAAGCCGACGCCGCACTTCTTTTCGTATGCGGCGTCCAAAGCGGCACTATGGGCAATCACGCAAACGCTCGCTCAAGGTTTAGCGCCGCGTATCCGCGTCAACGGCATCGGTCCCGGTCCGATGCTGCAAAGCGTGCATCAACGGACCGCCGATTTCGACGCACAGGCAGCGGCCGTTCCATTGGGACGCGGTACCTCGCCGATCGAAATCGCGACAACGGTTCGCTTCATCCTCGCCAGTCCCGCCATGACCGGACAGATGATCGCACTCGACGGTGGTCAGCACCTCGCTTGGGCCACACCCGACATCGGTGACGGCAAAGGTTGATCAATCCGAAATGCGCGCATCGGACCGCAGTTTTTCGATATCCTCTGGTTCTTCGTCGTCGATTTTAGTCAACGTGTTGCTGACCGAACTGACGCGAATGAGTTCATCGAGTTTGGCGTGCAGGGCTTGTGTATCGCGATGTTCGGCGCGCTGAATGAACAGCGTCATGAACCACACCGCCATGGTTGCGAGCGCGTGAAAATCGAATGTGTGTGGCGATACGGTTATCCAGATTACGAGATAAACCACGACCACGACGAACGCGACCGGGCTCGCGGTGGCCGTGCCCAGTCGCGTCAGCACTTGTCGGATCATATGTCGATTTCGCTCAATTCGCCGCGGCGCGTTCGTTGACCTGCCGGTCGGCGATCATTGTCAACTTACGATCGGCGGATCGTTCTTCTTCAAGGGTCAACTGCAGCAAGCGCGCCGCATCTTGACGCCCGAGAATCTTGGCCCAAGCGATCAGCGATCCATACCGCGTGATTTCATAATGCTCGACCGCTTGACACGCCGCTATAATGGCGGCGTCGAGCACATTCTCATCTTCCACTTCACCCGTGACGTCTTCAGCCTCTTCAATGATGCCGTCGATCGCAGGGCATTTGATTGATTTTGGATTTTGGCCGAGCAGCTCGAAAACCTGCTCGAGTCGAACAACATGTGAGCGTGTTTCATCGAGATGCGCATTCAAACCCTGTTTCAATTGCGAGTCGGAAGCTGTCTCGATCATGCGCGGCAGCGACTTTACGATCTTGTTCTCGGCATAATAAACATCTTGCAATGTGTGTAGGAACAGATCGTCCATCGTTTGGATGTCTTTTGAGAAAAGTCCCATTGAAACCTCCTATTTTTTGTCGATGTCTGCGTCGGTCGAACGGTGATCATCATCAGAATTTCGAGGTTACGACATACCGAAAACCCATGGACGAAAAGGTGGTTCCGCATAAACTGGCAAAAACCCAAGTGCGCCGAACCGACCGAACCATCGAATTCTCACGCTTCTCCCGCGGGCAGTTCGTCGCCCGTGGCATCGTACGCTGGCGGAAGGTACACGTTCACGGTCTTGAGATGCCCGGTCCCGGTATTGCGAATGCAATGCGCTTCCCCGGCTTCGATCAAAACCACCGTGCCTGCTGCGAGATCGATGTCGACACCCGCGACGGTCGCGATGCCGATCCCCTCGATGACGAGCAACCATTGGTCGGCCCCGCGATGGCGGTTGTCCGGCCCGCCCTCGGTCTGGTCCGGCTCCAGCACCATGACGGCGCACTGTGATTTGGCATTGCCGATGGCAACGTTGAAACCGGATGGAAACGTCAATCGCGTGTGGCGCATGTGCGGACTTTCACTACGGCAGCATGACGAAATGTGCGCCGGTCTCGATTGGTTCCCCTCGCCCGCAGGGCAGCGGAAAATCCGCCGAAGTACAGGTTGGCATTTGCACGACGTGCAGTTTTGGCATGTGCATACTGCACGTCTCACATGCGCTCTGCCCGATTGCGGACGTCAGTCAAACTGAGTTGAATAGCGTCACTGTGACGGACAGTTACGAAGGCTTTCCCTCCCTTTGACGCCTTCGGCCTTACCATTTGGTCAGGTTACCTTCATGCCGGGCCAAGCGGTTGAACACCGGGCTCGGCATTTTTTTGTTTTGAACGGGCCCAAGCTTTAAACTGGGCCACGTTTTGAACAGCCCTATCGGACATCGCGAGCCAAGTGCAGCCGACATGTGCCATAGGACCAGCTGTCATAGGATCACCAAACCAAATTCGACGTGTCAGGATCGAACTCAGGATGTCGCTTCACATCGTCAAACTGTCGGTCGGCACAGACTCGATCGACGACCTGCAAAGGTGGCAACGTGCGCGCCTGCTGAGCCGCACGGTGCCGGGTGGACCGCCTCCGCGTCTCTGGCACACGACGTTTCAGACCCCCAAACGCGCATCTGAAGTTCTGGATGGCGGCTCGATGTATTGGGTCATTCGCGGCGTCATCCAGGCGCGGCAGAGATTGATCGGCTTCGACGTCGGGCAGAAAGACGATGGGTCGCCGTGTTGCCTGCTCGTGCTCGATCCGGATCTGATTCCGGTCCGCCCGACCCCGCGACGACCGTTTCAGGGTTGGCGCTATCTCACGGCCGACGACGCCCCGCCGGATCTCTCAGATCGCAACGGTCGAGACGAGACCGCGGAAATGCCCCCGCAAATGCGTCGGGAACTGGCGACGCTTGGGCTTTTATGATCATGACCACCAGTGCCTCGACATCTAAGCTTGAGCGCGCCCGTGCCGTCGCAGCCAGCGTCCTCGACCCTGAAATTCCCGTGCTCACGATCGACGATCTCGGCATTTTGCGCGCGGTTCGGATGCAAGGCGAGACCGTGGTCGTCGCGTTGTCGCCGACATATCTCGGTTGCCCCGCAGTGCTCGCCATCGAACTGGCCACGGAGGTCGCGTTGCGAGAAGCGGGGTTCTCGGACGTTCGCATCGAGCGCGTCCTCGATCCGCCCTGGAGTTCCGACGATATCAGCACCGAAGGCCGCCGGAAGTTGCACGCCTACGGCATCGCGCCCCCGGGTCCGCGGGCCGGCAAAGGGTCGCTTCTGTTCGCAACCGACACAGTCGCATGCCCGCGCTGCGGTGCAACGACGACACAACGCGTGTCGGAGTTCGGCTCCACCGCCTGCAAAGCCCAATGGCGATGCCTGTCGTGCCGGGAGCCGTTCGATTACTTCAAGTGCATCTGATCTGAGCCGTAGACCCGAACGCATCAGTCCTGCGATACCAGAGCGAGCACGCGCAACGGGCTGCCAGAGCCATTTTCGATTTTCAACGGCGCTGTGATCAGAATCGATCCGGTCGGCGGCAACTGGTCGAGATTGGTCAGGCTGGCGAGGCCGAATTTATTCGCCCCGTGCATCAGCGCGTGTGCCGGAAACGGCGGTTCGAACGAAAACGCCTGCCCTGCATCGGTGCCGACAGCTTCGACACCCCAGCCATTGACATTGCGCTCTTCGACCAGAAAACGGACGGCGTCCGCGCTCGGCCCGGGAACGTGCGGGCCGTCTTCCTTCATGTTGAGAAACATCGCCGGATCGGTTCGCTTCGACCAATCCGAGCGCATCAGAACCCAAGCGCCTTCGGGAATTTTGTCATGCGCTTTTTCCCAGGCTTTGATGTGCTTCGGCGTCACCAGGAAACGCTCGTCCTTTTTGCATTCCTTGGAAAAGTCCATCACGCAGGCAGGCGCGACGAGCCGTTGAACGTCGAGGGTGTGCGTTGCGCCATCGGCCAGATCCTTGCCCGAAATCCAATGCACCGGCGCGTCGAAATGCGTGCCGGTATGCTCGCCCATCGCCACGTTGTTCCAATACCAAGCGGGTCCGCGACTGTCGTAGCGCGAGATCTCGCTGATCGAGAACGGCGACGATGGCGCGAATTCCGGCGGCAATTGAATGACCGGCGTCGACGGCTTCAGCATCTGCGTGAGATCGACGATGCGGATCTTGGTCTTGGCAATAGCTTTGGCGAGTTTCTCGAGCAGATCTTTGGCCATGATCGATCGGTCCCTGACGGCGTATGCGAGCGCCTCTGGTCGAGTGTCGACCCGGATCGAACGAAAGTCTAGTTCTGTCTCCGACATAAGATGCGCGAACTCCCGGCGCAGGCCGGGACCCTGGGCCAGGA
>JANOAW010000961.1:0-4354 GCA_031411355.1 Hyphomicrobiaceae bacterium
GGCCATCGCCCAACCCTGTGGCCGCAAGCGCTGAGGAGATGCCAGCGGCGCCGGATCGGCTTGGCTCCCGACGTTGCCTCGTCAGGTGCGCGTTGGCACCAGTCGACCGACGTGGGGGCCAACGATCGTGACCAGAAGCCCGGCGCCAATCATCAGTGCGCCGACGGCCGTGGTTCCACTGATGGTTTCGCCGTAGACGATCCAGCCGCACACCAAGCCGATGACCGGAATAAGCAGCGCGAACGGCGCCACGGCCGCCAGCGTATTGCGCGTCAGCAACCCGCCCCAGACGGCCCCGCTGAACAGGCTGACCGGCCAGATCAGATACGCCAGAGCCGCGAGACCGAGCGGCGTCGTGTGCATCAACGCACCGATACCGGCGGACGGTCCCTCGACGACGAGCGAGGCTGCGAGCATCACCAGCCCCGGCATCAAGGCCGTCCAGGCCGCGAACGACAACATGTCGATGGGGACGCCCCGTCGGGTCGCGGCCTTGGTCGCCATGTTGGCGAAACCCCACGCGATCGCAGCCGTTAAAGTGAGCAAGACCGGCAACACTGTGGCCTCGCCCCTCACACCCGCCATCACCACCGCCGCGCCGCAGAGCGCGACAATCAAGCCTATCAACTGGACCTGCGTCGGTTTTTCACCGAACCAGACATAAGCGAGAGCAATCGAGAACACGGCCTGCATCTGCAGGACCAACGCGGCCAGCCCCGAGGGCATGCCGAATTTGAAGGCTGTGAACAGCAGCCCGAACTTGATCACGCCGAAAGCCAGGCCGAAACCGAGCAGAATGTGCCAGGGCACCGGCGGCTTGGGCAGGAACAGCATGGCTGGCAGCGCTGCGAGCGTGAAGCGGATGCCGGTCAATGCCAGCGGCGGGATCTCCGACACTGCATGTTTCATCACGACGAAATTCACGCCCCACAGCAGGGCGACAAGCAGTGCGAGGGCGACATCCCGGCGCGACATGGGGCTCCTCGGCTAGACGGGAGCGACCCGGCCGCACCTATGCGGAGCGGCCGTCGCCGGGACGATTACCAGAACACTGGCACCAGAACACTGGCACCAGAACACTGGCGCACCAAACGACTGTCAGTTCTGTTTCGCCGGTTGTCCCGGCTTGACGGCGGCCTTGACCTTGGCCGCAGCTTTTGCGGCAGCCGCCTTGGCTTTGTCCGCGGTTTCGCCGATGCGCGCTTTGGTCTTGGCGACAATGCCGGGCTTGGGTGCGCCCGACGGCGGCACGGCTGCAGCGGGGCCAGCGACGGCGGATGGCGAAGGGTCGAGCGGACCACGACGCGGACCGGCGCCCGGTTCGACCAGTTCACCGAGGCCACGTGGGCCCGTGTACATGACGAAGCCGGCCTCTCCCAGCCGTTTCGAGGCATCGGCGATATAATCCGGCCGGGTCAGGTATTCGATCACGAAGACGGCCTTATTCTGGGCCTTGAACGGTTTCAGGAGGTTCATGGTCCAGTTCACTTCGGCGACTTTGTTCGGCTCTTCCTTGTGCGTGATGCCGTACAGAAGATCTTCCTTGGCGATGCCGTCAACGGCTGCCACATACTCCGGGCGATCGAGCAGCTCTTCCGCGTTCTGGACGAGAATGGCGACATCCGGTTTCACTTTGCGCATGTAACTCGTCAATTTGACGATGAAATCCGACATGCGATCACGCGCGAGCTTGGTATCGCCATAGTAATAATAGGCGTCGGCCCGGTCGATGTAGAAGCCATCGAAACCGGCCGCCAGGATGCGATCGGCGAACGCGTTCGGGCTACCGAAAACGATGTTCTGCCACACCGGCTCCCAGTACTTGACCAAGTAATTCTGCTTCCATTCCTTGTTTTCTTTGCCCACCCACGATGGCTTGGTTTTGTTCCACTCGGGTTTCCAATAATACCGATAGTTCTCAGCCTCTCCGACCGAGAAATAGGCGATCACCAGACGCTTTGATCCGTCCGGCTTGATCTTCATGCGCGCCACTTCCTCCTTGGTCAGGGGAATTTCCGCGCCGTCGGGAAACTGTTCGCTGTCGATGACGACCAGATCAAATGGCGAAGCTGCGATCTTTTTCTGTTGATCCGGGCCGAGGTTCTTGAGCTGAAAAGCCCACGATTTCGCTTTCAGGAAGGGGTTCTCGCGCGGCTGCGCCTGGACAGGGCCGGCAAGAGTGAGGGCGAACAGTCCCGCCGCAAGGGTCGTCAGAAGGCGCATCCTGATACTCTCCGTGATCACAGATCGTCACGTACACTAGCCTGGATGGGCGCCGCAAAGCGAGCCCCGTCACCAGGAATTGGACTTGTCGCAGTTGGCGCGGGTATGTTCGGGCGTGCCCTCGGTCACTTTAGTCTCGAGATCGGGCATGGTTGGATCACGGCCGTCGAGGCTGCGGTGTTCGTTGGTCGGAACGAGGCCGAGCTTGAACAATTCGAACTTGGCTTCGGCGATCGCATCGCGCGTGACGAGATACTCGACGGCGAACACGGGCTTGCGGTCCCTGAGCAACAGCTTCAGGCGGTCGTAGGACGATGCGATCTCGTCTGCCTTGTTACGCACGCCCGTGCCACCGCCGCCATACAACAGGTCTTCCTTGCCGAGGCCGTCGAGAACGCGCCGGTAGCGCTTGAAGCGCAGAAGATCCTCCGCGTTCTGGCCGATGACCAGGAAACCCGGTTTCAGTTTGCGGCCCATGGCTGCGAGTTCGGTGACGAAACGGATCATTTCATCTTCCGGGTCTTTCAGTTCGGACTTGAAATGTTCGTAGATGTCCACGCGATCGAGATACACGCCGTCGAAGCCGGCTGCGATGATGCGACCGATGAAACTCTGCATGCCCGCGCCATAGATCAGCTCTTTCCAATCCGGATGCCAGAACCGGATGGCGTGGGCGCCGGGCCAGGCGCAATTGGCGGCTTTCCACCAGCCGGGCATGCGAGCGCGGTCGTTGGCTTTGGCGGCGAGCGTCCAGTCGGGCTTCCAATAATAGCGGAATTCCTCGGCCTCCCCGATCGATATGTAGGAGATAACCAGGCGCTTCTTGCCGTCGGGTCCGCGCCGGACGCGGTCGATGTCGGCGGCAGTCAGCGCCTCGCGTCCACCATTCCTCGCGTGATCCATGACCACGACATCGGCCGCGACTTTGGCGATCTCGTCGGCGGAGATCTTGTCGAGCCGGTAGTACCACGAGCGGGCGGCAAGCAGCGGCCGTTTGCCAAATTCGGCTTCGTACCAGTTGATCGGGCCGTCGCGCAGTTGATAGGCGCCGACGAGCAGTACGGCACAGCCCGCGACGATGACCACGGTGCGTTTGGCCACCGCGGGCAGCGTGTGGAAGGCGCGCGTCAGGTTGCCGACAAGGCGCACACCGTGCCGACCAAGGGCGGCTGTGAAGCGCAGCAGCACGCCAAAGCATCTCGCGATGCCGCGCTCGATCGCGACGAGCGCTGCGACTATGCCGGTCATGTCCCTGTTCATCCGTTGACGACGCGCACGGACGATCCGTCGCGGCTTCTCTAAACGGCAACAAGCGCTTGTTGGTCAAGCGCTTGCGCGTCGCATGGTGAAGTGTCGATCAGGCGCTGGCGGGGCGGCGTTGGAAACGCACCACGTTACCGTCGTCGCGGGCCGGCCGTGGGCTCTCCGTCGACTGCGCGGCTGCAACCGGTTGTGACGCGGCGCGGCGCCACAGCGCGTTGCGGATGTAGGTTTCGATGACACGCGGGGTCAATTCGGACGTCTCGATGCAGGCGGCAACGCCAAAGCTCAGTGCCTCGTACTCGACCTCGGTCGCAAGCAGCTGGGACATCAAAATGACCGGCGGGTCGCCGGCCAAGGCTGCCAACTCACGCGCAAATGCGAGTGTATCGGTATCGGCTGCCTCGGCCAGCAGAACCACGTCGACATCGCCAGCCCGAAGAGCAAAGCGCGCGGCGTCGATCGAGCCGGCCAGCGTAACCTGAGCCTCGAACCACGGCATGCGTCGCAGGACACGGTCGACGAGACCGGCAGTGTCGGCTGCCGGCTCGACGACGAGAACGGCGAGGCTTCTGGCTTTATACGGCGTTTCGTTGGCGCCGGGGACGTTGGACGGCGCTGTGCGGCCGCGAGAACCGATGGTGACGACCGAACTCGTTACGATGGAACTGGTCACTGATACGCTCCGTCACATAGCCCGATGTCGATCGGACACCGGCGAATGATGTGCATCTTGCGCGCAACAGAGCTACGAAATTGTGACGATCGTCCGCTCAGCTGTGGATAACTTTGCCGAGCTCACCGCGCCCACCACGTATCGAGATTGTAGCCGCTGTTGGTGTCCGACTGATCTGGTCCAGCGAGCCTCGAG
>JANOAW010000962.1:0-1828 GCA_031411355.1 Hyphomicrobiaceae bacterium
GCGAAACGATCGGGGGCATCTGCATGATCTTAGGCCTTCATACGCGTCTGGTGGCGTTCCTACTGGCGCTGTTTTGCGTGCTTGTCTCAGTCGCGTTGCACGCATTCTGGCGCGAACCGGAAGGCCACGAAAAGTTCGTGCAGATGATCATGTTCATCAAGAATTTGTCGACGATGGCGGGCCTGTTCGCGTTCGTCGGCTTCGGTTCTGGCCCGCTGTCGCTCGACCGTTTCTTCGGCAAGGACTAGGCGCTGGCCGCAAACGGCCTGTCGTGAATCCACTGCGACAGAATGAACTTCTCGTTGCGCGTGACCGGCAGCGCCGCGTGCAGGCTTTTGCGATCGGGCACGCCTTGCTCGTCGACATGCGCGAAGAAGACGCCGTCGCCCGTCTTACCGCGATGGCGCAGCCCCACCTTCGGAAACTCCAACTCACCGCCGTCGTAGTCGTCGTTCAGATAGAGCAGGAACGTCGCGATCCTGTCCCCTTTATAGTCGCCGCTTTGGCCGTACCCTTGATCGCCCAAGCGTAGCGCATCGTAGTGCGGCTTGATCTCCTGTCCCAACGCGTAGTGAAAAATCTGCGGCGGCTCGAAGGCCACGGTCGGCATGCCGGTGATCGCCGCGACCCGCTCGCGCACGACCTGCAACACGCAGTCGGCCGCTACGATATCGAACTTGAAATCGCTGCAGGTTCGCGACGCGAGAAAGTTCGACTTCCGACCGTCGAACATCATCGAGCGTTCGTACTTGCCCTCCCCACGCGCCATCAGCCAGTCGCACACGACCGTTGGCACGAATTTGTCGACGGCACGAATACGCGGCGCCTCGCAGATCGATCGGCGCTCCGGCGGCGTCTTCCACGCCTTGATGTCGACGCGCTTTCTCAATGCGGCCCAGTCGCTTGAAGCCTCGTCGTGAGCGAGGATGCGCAGTTGCCCCTGCGCCTGCACCGAACCGCGCTCGGATGCGTGTTGCAATAGGTCCAACGCGTCGGGCCAACTCGCGGGTGAAAACGCACCCGTAGCCCTGATCGTCGCCACCTGGCAAAGCGCATTGGCGTCCTCGCGTTCGGCCGCCCAAAACAGCAGATCGAGTCCTTCCTTGGGCTCGAACGGCGCGTCGCGCCCCACGAGGAGACGCAGCCCAGCCGCAGTGGCGGCGGGCGCCGAACCGCGCTTGGCCTCTGCGCGAAGCTGGTCAATCGTGGGCATGCTCATTTTCAAAGACCGAGTGGGTTCGCTGCGGCGGAATTGCTGATTCTGCGAACTACGGCGCGCAGGTCAAGTTTTCCAACGCACCCGAATCCTGCTTAACGTCGCCTCGCCCTCACGCGGAGACCCACCGATGCTGACGCTTTACCAAGACCCCCGCTCCGGCAATTGCTACAAGGCTGTCCTGACCGCCGCCCATCTGGGTATTCCGCTAAAGACGGTCGACATCGACGTCACCGAAGGCCTGACGCGCAAACCGGATTTTCTGGCCAAGAACCCGAACGGCCGCGTGCCGACCTTGGAGTTCGACGATGGTCGCCACCTGCCCGAATCGAACGCAATCATCTGGTATCTGGCGGAAGGCTCACCCCTGATCCCGGCGGACAAGTTCGCCCGCGCCCAAATGCTGCAGTGGATGTTCTTCGAGCAATACAGTCACGAGCCCTACATCGCCGTCGCCCGCTTTTGGATGGCCTTCGTATCGAAGGAACAACTGCGCCAGAAGGAACATCTGATCCCCGAATGGCACGCGAAGGGCAACGCCGCATTGGCCGTCATGGAAGGCCAATTGAAAAAGCAGGATTGGTTCGTTGGCCAAGCCTACTCCCTCGCCGA
>JANOAW010000963.1:0-1718 GCA_031411355.1 Hyphomicrobiaceae bacterium
CGAAACTGATGTCCAACATCAAGCCGAAATGGCTGCTCTGGCTCGCCGATCAAACGTGGACGTCCCTGTTCATCCGTTATGTCATCGTGGTCGCGATCATCGGGGCGCAGTTGGTCACCTATCATCTGTGGCTCGCAGCCGGGAAGCGTCGGCTGGTCGATGTCTGGCCTGGCGTCGCCCTCTCCATGCTGCTCTGGATCCTGTCGGCAAAATTGTTCGGCAACTGGCTTCAGTTCAACGACTATTCGAGGTTCTACGCCGGCTTGACCTCGATCATGAGCGCGCTCGTGTTCTTTCAGGCGACGGCGATCGTGATCATTCTCGGCGCCGAACTCAACCGCGCCATGATCACCGTTCGTCAGCGTCGCGAGGATGGTCTATTGGACGAATTGGCCGCGACTCTCTTGATCGACGCGCCTGGGCGGGCGACGGGCCTCGAACGAGTCATGGAAAAATCGTCCTGAACGTGGCAGATCAACACCCGATTTTGCGTCACCGTGGAGTTGCAGTGCGGCCGACCATCGTCAAACTGATCGCCCTGCTTGTCCTTGCGCTCGTGAGCCTCGGCATGGACCGGTCAGCGCATGCCTTTTCGATCGAATTCCAAGGACGCGGCGTCAAGCGAACGGTGCTCGCGCTCTACGACGGCGCAGCCGACCAGGCAGCCAGCAACACGCGCATCCACAAACTCGCTGAGATGCCGTTGAACCATCTCGGTTATATCGTCGAGTACCACGACGTTCGTGCCGGCTTGCCGCCGCCCGAAACGATAACGCGGCACCGGGCTGTCATCACCTGGTTCACACAGAGCCTGCCCGACCCCTTGGGCTATTTGCGCTGGCTGGACCAGGTCACCGGGAGTGGTGTCAAACTCGTGATCCTCGGTGAGATCGCGCCGCCTGAGACACTCGAAATGTTGCCCCTGCTGAACAAAATGCTCGGGCGGCTCGGTTTGCGCTCGGGCGACAGTTTCCAGGAATTGACGTTCAAGGCGCGTGCAACCTATGTCGATCCGGAAATGATCGGGTTCGAGCGCAAGCTGGACAAGGTCATCCCGGGCTTTCCCGTGCTCCATCGCATTTCGCCGGGCACGCGCACGCACTTGACCATCGAGATTCCCTCAGCCATCGGCGTTCTGCGCTCAGATCCGGTGACCACGAGCGACGGCGGCGGATACGCCGCCCTGAATTTCACTGTCGACCACGATCCCAATACCAACCGTGACGGTTGGATCGTAAACCCCTTCAATTTCTTCCGACTGGCCCTCGGCGACGAGCGGTTTCCCATCCCAGACGTCACCACACTGTCGGGCCGGCGCATCTATTTCAGCCACATCGACGGGGACGGTTGGAACAACTTGACCGAGGTCGACGGCTATCGCGATGGCCAGTCGCTGTCGGTCGAGGTCGTCACCAGAGAGGCCATCGAGGCCTATGCGGACCTGCCCGTGTCGATCGGGCTGATCGCGGGCGATGTGCAGCCACTCCTCGGCGGTACTCTTGAGGGCATCAAATGGACCAAGCGCCTGTTCGCGCTGCCCAATGTCGAGGTCGCAAGCCATACCCACACCCATCCCTACACGTGGCAATTCTTCGAGAATTACGATCGCGAGAAAGAACTCGCCATGATCCGCGGTTACCGGCCGCCGGATATGCCGCTGCGCGAGCGCATGACGGCGGCCCTGATGCGATCGGCGGGCAAGACCTATCAAAATCCGA
>JANOAW010000964.1:0-1520 GCA_031411355.1 Hyphomicrobiaceae bacterium
CGCTACGGCATCGGCGACGAGAGTGGCGGCGAATGACCTGACGTCGGCTGCGTGCCGCTCCTACGATGCGTCGGCCCTGGGCGTCCTGATGCTTCCTCCAAATCATCCGCTGCGTATGACGCTCGCCAACGAGGTGCACGCGCGGCCGACGGAAGGCATATCGGCGCCATCGACCGTTTTGTACGTCGCGCTGGTATCCGACGCCGCCCGACGCGACACGGATTGGGCGGAGGCACGCGCGATGTTCGATCGTCTCGGCCACACGTTGCCGCCGCAGCCGCTCACCCATCATGTCGTCGAGTTCGGGCCGGTGCGGCTGGTCCTCGAACGGCACAGCGAATTCATCCGCTACACGGTGATCGCACCGGCGACGGGCGATGGAACACTCGACACCATCGCGGCGTCGATCGCTCAGTTGAGCGGTCAGCTGCTCGTGGCGACGCGCGTGTCCGTGCTGGATGGGACAACCGTACCCGACATCGAGCGATCGGCACGCGAGCATTTCGCAGCCAACGTCGTCGTCGGCTCATCGTTGGCGGACGGTGGCGCGCGCGCGCTGACCGATTTCCGTGTCGGTGCGGACGGTTTCAGCCGCTGCGTGGTGCTCGTCGACACCATGGCCGCTCGCCAGACCGGTCGCATGGTGCAGCGGCTGCTCGAAATCGACACCTACCGGATGATGGCCCTGCTGTCGCTGCCGGCCGCGCGTGACCTCAGACCTGCGATCGAAGATATGGATCGACAGCTTGCCGACATCACGCATGCGATCGCTCGCCCCGGCACCGAGCGACCGGGCATCCACGAAGAATCGGCGCTTCTTGAACAGCTGACCAGTCTCGAGGCGCGGGCCCACGAAGCGCTCGGGGCATCTCACTACCGCTTCTCGGCATCGGCCGCGTATCACGAACTGGTCACCCAGCGGATTGCCGATCTGCGCGAAAAGCGCATCGAGGGGCTGCAGACGTTTTTCGAGTTCACGGCGCGCCGGCTGACACCAGCCATGAACACGTGTCGATCGACCTCTGAAAACCTCAAGGACCTCTCGCTGCGCATCGCCCACACGACCAACCTTCTCGCAACACGCGTCGAAATTGTGCGCGCGCGCCAAAATCGCGAACTCCTTGCCTCGATGGCCCGCCGCGCCAAACTGCAATTGCGCCTGCAGCGCACGGTCGAGGGTTTGTCGATCGTCGCGGTCAGCTACTATGTGCTCGGCTTGGCCGCGTATGGCCTCAAGGGCATCAAAGGCGCGGGGTTCGCCGTCAACGTCGATCTCGTGACCGCACTTCTTGTGCCCGTCGTCATTGGGGCCGTGGCGGTCGGGCTACGTCGTTTGGTGCCCGAGAAATTCGAACGTGACGAATGACGGCGCATGCTGTCGTGGCGATGGATTGGATATGGCGCGACGCACGGCGATGCGATCGGTCAGGTTCGCATCGCGGCGCAACTGGTCGGCACGATTGTCGACGCTCCTGCAGGAGCGCTTTCACCTGATAAGGATCAGGTGAAGCACTCTGGAG
>JANOAW010000965.1:0-3155 GCA_031411355.1 Hyphomicrobiaceae bacterium
GCGACCGTGAAGACGGCGGCGTGCTCGATGGTCGACGTTTCGATGCCGAGCGCCGCAAGGCGCGCGAACAGGTCTGTGCGAGTGACTGGCATGGCGGGGGTATGGGGATGTTCGGCGCAGGATTCAAGCGGTTGATCGGCCGTCCGCAGTCTCACGAGCGGCCGCCGTTGACTTGCAGGATCTCGCCGCTGATCCAGCCGGCGCGGTCGCTGGCCAAGAACATGACGGCTGCGGCGATGTCGCGGGCGTCGCCGGTGCGCCGTGTGTGAATCGATTGTAACAAGCGGGCCTGCCCCTCCGCGCCATAGCCCTGCCATTGCGCCTCGCTCGAGGGGTTGGAGCGCACGAAGCCAGGCGCGACCGAATTGCAGGTGATGCCGAACGGCCCGAGATCCTGGCTCAGTTGCCTGGTCAAGCCGACGAGTGCGTGTTTGGCCGCCGTGTAGGCCTGGATGCCGGTCAGGCTCGGTCGCAAGCCCGCGCCCGACGAAATCGAGACGAGGCGTCCATACCCGGCAGCCTTCATCGGTACGCTCGCCGCCTGTGCCAGCCACATCATGCTGTCGACGTTGGCTTCGAAAATGCTTTTCCAATCGGCTTCGCCGACCTCTTCGATGCCACGGCCGACCTGCCCGCGCACGCCGCCGGCCGCGTTGATCGCGATGTCGAGCCGTCGCCTGCCCGCCGTCACCGCCTCGACGAGGGCGTGCGTCTGTGCTCGATCGCCGAGATCGGCGCGGTGGCTGACGATGCCGGGCGAGGTCCATGCGATGTCGGCGATATCGGCCACGTGCACGCTCGCACCCGCGGCTGCGAAGTCGTCTGCGATGGCACGGCCGATGCCTTGTGCCGCGCCGGTGACGAGGACGACGCGGTCGTCGAAGCGGAGGTTCATGGCGGTGCCTCAGCTTGGATTTTTTGCGCGCAAAGCGACATAGCCACGGTTCCAAGTCGGCGACAGCACAACCTCGTTCATACACAAATGCGGTGGCAGACACGCGATGTAGCGAATGAGGTCGCCGCAATCGGCCGACTGGATCATGCGGGCGCGTTCGTCGGCCGACGGCGGGTTTGGTCGGCCGTCCAGGATCGGCGTCGCAACTTCGGCCGGGCAGAAGACCGTCGAGCGGATGCCATTGACGCATTCCTCCATATTGAGGCTGTGGCTCATGGCAACGATGCCATGTTTGGCGGCGGTGTAGGCGGCGCCGGACAGGAGGCTGACGAAGCGTCCTGCCCACGACGATGTGTGGATCAGCAGGCCGTCTCGTTGGCGTCGCATGATCGGCAGCACCGCGATGGCGCAATAGAACGCGCCGGACAGATTGCCGTCGACCACCTGCGCGACGCCGTCCGTCGTCATCTGCTCCCAGCTGCGGTGCTTGATGTTCAGGCCGGCATTGTTGACCAAAATGTCGATGCGTCCGGTTTTGCTGGCGATGCGGTCTGCGGCCGCTTGAACGTCGCGCGGCTTCGTGACGTCGACGGCCACGACGTGAGCTGTGCCGCCGGCGGCCGCAATGCCAGCGGCGACGCGCTCGAGCTTGCCAGCCGTGCGACCCGAGAGTGCGATCGTCGCGCCATCGGCTGCGAGCGCAAGCGCCGCCGCTTCGCCGATGCCACGGCCCGCGCCGGTCACCCAAGCGACTTTACCTGTCAGTTTCATGGACTGCTTCATGGGCCTGCTCCGCAGATGGCGACCAGCTCGGCGAATGTCGTCCGAGCCATGGGTTTGCGCCCGTCTTCGACATCGTGGATCAGCGCCACCAGTTTGGCGAGTGCGGGCGTGGCAACGCCGGCCTCTCGGCCAAGTCTGGCGATGATGCCGATCTGGGCGTCGACCTCGGTCTTGCGGCGACGCACGGCGAGGTCGCGATAGATGCCGGAGTGTGTCTTGGCGGTGTGGCGGTTGAACTCGGCGAGCGCCGCGATCGAGGCATGTGAGCGATCGACCGAGGCGCCGGGGGCGAATGCGTGTGGGTCGAAGCCGTTGAAGCCGATGGGCTTCACCCCGCGGGCCGCGGCCACCGCCATCACCTCGCGACCAAGGGTGTCGAAAACCACCGTGCGCCACGGGTCGGCAAAATTTTCGGCCATGCTGTCAGGGGTCAGCGCGGTCGCAAACAGCATGGCGCCGTAGGCAAGCTTGCCCCACAGATAGCCCCAGATGTTGTCGGTTAGAACGGCGGCGGGCTCGAACATCTGCAGTTCCGCGTGCATGCGGCGGGTGCGCGGCAGGATCGGTCCGGCGATTTCACCAACCACAACGGCCGCGCGATTGCCGAACAGAATTTCCCCGGGACCATGCCAATCAGCGCCGAAGTTGACGAAGCAGCCCATTGTGCGGTCATCGCCGACCACCGCTGCGATCTCGATCTCGTTCAACCCATTCTGCGCCGACAGCACGAAACCGTCTGCCGCAACGTGCGATGCCAGCATGCGGATCGCGGTTTGTGTGGCCTGTGCCTTGGTCGCCAGCACGGTGCGCTTGAAGGTGCCGCGCACTTGATCCGGCACGAGCGCGGGAATGCGCACGGTAAAATCGTCGATGGGGCCGAAAATATGCAACCCGCGGGTCCGGCACATGTCGACGTGATCGGGCTCGATGTCGACCAGGACGACTGGCACGCCGGCCCGTGCCCAATAGGCGCCGAGCGTGCCGCCGATTGCGCCGGCACCCCAGATCAGGATTGGTTCGGTGCTCATTGTCGGCCATCCCTTGGATGACCGATCGTAGATCATGCTGCCCGTCGCATAAAAGAGAATTCTGTCAGCGCCGGCTGCGCTCGAGCTGCTGGGTCTCAAAAAAGCGTCGGACATCGGCATCGGTGCGCAGCGAGGGACCGCCTGTCCGATCGACGAAGCCCCGGTTGCTTGTGGTCACGATGGTGGTCGGGCCGCCCAAGCGCATCATCTGGCTCGCGGTCTGTCTGCGTGCGCCGCCGGCATGCGCGACGTCGACGGTTGTCGCCGTGAGCAATAACGCCATGACAGACAGAGAAGATTTCTGATTTAATAGGGCCATAACTGAACTCCGCCATTGCCGCGGGCGGGATGCCCACATGACGATTAAGGTCGTCAGCGGACAAAAAGCCAATCATCTCTGGTCATCATATCGTGATCGCGCCATCGCGGGCGCCGCCTCGACACCGTCT
>JANOAW010000966.1:0-3801 GCA_031411355.1 Hyphomicrobiaceae bacterium
AGCGCCTCGACGCCGCCGAGACGCATGAACCGGTCGAGGGAGCGTGAGAACGCATCGATACCGCCAGGGATGGTTTCGCGTCGGCGCGGTCGGCTGCCGAAGTCCTGCAGGTAGATGGTCTGGAACGAGATCGCGTTGTCGGGCATCGCATACCGGGCGCGAATGCCGGTTCGGCTCGGCCAGAGCGACACGACGGAGAATGTCAGCTCGGGTTGCGTGCGGATGAGCCAATCGATCCAGCCGGACACGCCGCCGGGCACGAAGGGGTAGCAGCCCTCGACGATCAGGCAGACATCGGCTGGCGTTTTCGACGTCCGATCCCAGTCGAACGATTGCGCGGCGCTCATTGGGCGGGGTCTCGGGGCGTTGTCGTGTCTGCCGTGACACGCGGGCTGCGATGCAGGCGGCGGAAGCGCAGGCTGCGAGTGTGCCAATGCCGTTCGCGCCGCGAGCGCCGAAAATCCGCGTAACGCATTTCGGATAAAAGGCGCGATTCGTAACGCTCGATCGTCGCCGCGGCGAGCGTCGCTCGCTGCGAGACGGGCGTGCGGTCGATGCGGCTCGCAGCGCGCGCCAAAAGGCCGTCGATGATGTCGGATGCGCGCCGTCGGTCGGGTTCTTCCATCAGGCCGGAGGCGACGTAAGTCTCGGCGTCGCCGAGATGATCCAGTGCCTTATCGATCGGCATGGTGGGGTCGGCTGCGGCGTCGAGGGCGGCTTCGGCACGGACTGCGAGGTCACCACGGATCTTGGCTGCGACAGCGGCCGCTTGAACCCGAATCACCGGCTCGTCACTGACGAGTGCCAATTTCAGGGCGGCCAGATAAGCGGGGTGGAACCGACGGGCGATCAGACCGAGGACGATTTGTTTGTCACGCACATTGCCGTGATCGAGGACGGCCGAGAACGACTGCGGCATCGCAGCCGCCATGTTGGCGACGCGGCCAGTCAAAATGCGATCGGAGTGGCGGGTCGTCGCCGACAGGTCGGTCGACAGGGCGATGCGTTGATACCAGGCCGAAAGCCGCTCCACGTCGTCGCGTTCCGGTCGCGAAAGCCAGCCGATGAGAAGACCACCGACGGCACCGAACGGGCCCGCGATCAGCACCGCGAACGCAAGTAACAGCGATGCCGAACCGTCGCGATGTGCGCGCACCCGCAAAACGTGACGCACGATCAGCGCGCATCCAAGCAGCAGATGACAGACTGTCGCCGCGATCAACGTCAACCGACCCGTCAGAAACGCCGCGAACAATCCACACTCGATCGCGAGCGCCGCAAGCGCACCGACGGGATCGCTGACGCGCAAGGCAGGCTGATCCGTCGCTGTGATTTCCGTCATTGTATCGATGCTCGTCACGCTATTATTCATGTCTCGCGCGCTGCGCCCCTCACCCTGCACCGTCACCGACGACGAAGCGCCCCATGGGGCAGCGCGGTCGCAACCGACCGCCGGATGAGGCGCGGAATCGTTAGCACACGAGCGCCGCCCGCGGTCGTGGTGCCGATCGGAGTTTCTGCCCCGGTGGGCCGCTCCGCATTGAGCGTGGCGACGATGCGCGCGAGATGGGCCGCAACGTATGCCAGGCGGCCGACGGTATCGGTGTCGATGGCGGCGGGCGGCAAGCGTTCAATTTTGAGCATGCCGACCAAACCGGTCTCATCGGCGATCGGCACGGCGAAAAGTCCGTGGCCGTGCAGGACAGTGTCGTCGCCGGCGGTCAAAATAGAAAGAGCTCTTTGTCCACCGACGAGCGACGACGCGAGGGGATCGTGCCCGGATAACTGACGCGGCCAGGTGGCGTTGGGCGGCCAGCGATGCGCCTGCACGAGGCGAAAGCCGCCACCGGTTCGTGTCTCTCGCACATAGAGCGAGGCGACCGCATCCGGGAAGGCCAGTGTCAACGCTGCATCGACCTCGGCCTCGCCACCGACGCCGCCGGCACAACGTGCGAGCGCGTCGAGCAACCGCTGTGGTTCGGGCCGCTCTTTGGTCACAAGCTCACGTTCAAGCCGATCACACCGCCCCTGCAGCGCATCGGCATGTTCGTCGAGCAGCCGGCCTTGCTGCTGCAGATCTTCCACCTGATGCAGCAGGTCGTCGCGCTGCTCGATCTGGCGCATGCGAAATGCGCCAAGTAGCAACGCCACAACCAGCCACAAGACGGGTTGCGCCCAGGCCCGCACGAGATAATTGAAATAGGCTTCGCCGATATCCTGTTCAGGCAGGCCGATGAACACCGTGCCGATGATGGCGATTGCAGCTGCCAGCAGGCCACTGAGTGTCCCGTACTGCAGACTGATCAAGAGCACGGGCAACCAATAAGGGTGCGGATTGAGTTTGGTCAGGTTGGGGAACGGTTCCCAGAGGAACTCGGCCGCAACGACGGCTGCAAAGATAGCGAGTTCGACCAAGGCGAAAAATGGCGGAAGAACGGGCAGTGCCCCGCCAGCCCGAGGCCGTGGTCGATCCGCTGCCATGTCCGTTCGATCCCGTTCCCGCCGCCCGACAGTCTCTTACCAGCGCACAGCATGGCGACCAAGAGGGGCGCCCAGAAGGCGGCGCCGCGCTGAGATCGCGTGCTCTGCCGGGACAGCTGCACCGCTCGCTGATGACAAAGCTGCTCGACCGAAGCCTCAGTCGATGTCTTCGACTTTGCCGGCCGGCCCTTTGATGCGGCTCGCGAGGGCAGCTTCGACGAAAGGATCGAGATCGCCGTCGAGCACGCCCGCCGAGTCAGACGTCTGCACACCCGTGCGCAGATCCTTGACCATCTGGTAGGGCTGCAACACATAGGAGCGGATTTGATGGCCCCAGCCGATATCGGTCTTGTTGGCTTGGTCAGCCAGTGCCCGTTCCTCGCGCTTCTTCAATTCCATGTCGTAGAGACGCGCCTTCAGACGCTTCATGCCGATGTCTTTGTTCTGGTGCTGGGAGCGCTGCTCCTGAGCGAAGATGATGATGTTGGTCGGCTTGTGCACGATGCGCACGGCTGATTCCGTACGGTTCACGGACTGACCACCGGCGCCCTGCGAGCGGGCATAGCTGATGTCGAGATCCGCCGGATTGATGTCGATCTCGATACTGTCATCGATGATCGGATAGACTGTCACCGACGAGAACGACGTGTGGCGACGGGCATTGGAATCGTAGGGCGAAATGCGCACGAGGCGGTGCACGCCGGCTTCCGTCTTGAGCCAGCCGTAAGCATTGTCGCCTTTGACTTCGAGGGTCGCACTCTTGATGCCGGCCTCTTCACCTTCGGCAAGATCGATCAGCTTGACCGACAGGCCGCGCCGCTCCGCCCAGCGCGTGTACATGCGCAGCAGCATGTTGGCCCAGTCCTGGCTCTCCGTGCCGCCGGCGCCGGCATGCACTTCGAGATAGGTATCCATGGCATCGGCTTCGCCCGAAAGCAGCGCCGAGACTTCGCGCTGGCGCGCTTCACTGGCCAGTTTGACGAGCGCCGCTTCGCCCTCGGCGATGGTGGCTGCATCCTTTTCCGCCTCGCCAAGTTCAATTAGCGTCAGAGCGTCATCGAATGCGCCTTCAAAGCTGTTGAAAGCACCGAGCGTTTTATCGAGTGCGGTGCGCTCGCGCATGACCTTCTGCGCGGCCTTGGGGTCGGACCAGAGATTCGGGTCTTCGGCTTTGGCGTTCAGACCTTCGAGTTTTTTCTGCGAGCCAGCCGGGTCAAAGATACCTCCGCAACAACGACAGCGTCTCGCGAATGTCGTCGGCGTGCTTCTGGATCTCGGCGCGCATGGTCTAACTCCTAAATGTCGGCTGGTCGCCCCAGC
>JANOAW010000967.1:0-1752 GCA_031411355.1 Hyphomicrobiaceae bacterium
TCGCGCGAACCGGCCCGCAGCCTTGTCGACCGCATGACCGCCCTGGAACAGCAGACAGGCGTGCTGTCTGTCTCCCTCGCCCATGGATTTCCCTGGGGCGACAGCGTCGACCTCGGCACGCGCCTGCTCGTCGTCACCGACGGCGATACGGCCCTCGGCGAACAGATCTGTCAAACGCTCGGTGACGACATCATCGCCGATAAAGCGAAATATGCGCCTCCCTATCCCGAGGCTGACGACGCCATCACACGGGGGCTCGCCAGCAATCACATGTCGGTCGTCCTGGCCGACAGCGCCGATAATCCGGGCGGCGGCGCCGGCGGCGATTCGACCTTCATTCTGGAACGGTTGTTGGCGCGCAAAGTCGACAATGCCGTTATCGGCCCGTTCTGGGATCCGGTCGCCGTCGGCTACTGCATGCAGGCAGGGATCGGCGCGCAACTGAATATTCGCATCGGCGGCAAGGTCAGTCGCTTTTCGGGCACCCCTCTCGATGTACGGGTGGAAGTTCTGGCGCTGCGTAAAAATGCCTTTCAAGATGGCCTGAGCGGCACCATCGCACCCCTTGGCGATGTCGCGGTCGTGCGCATCGATGGGGTCAAAGTCGTACTCAACACCCACCGCACGCAAGGTTTCGGCACAAATCTCTTCACGCAGTTCGGCATCGACCTCGCCGAAACAAAACTGATCGTGGTCAAATCCTCGCAACATTTCCACGCCAAGTTCGGCCCCATTGCCAGCGAAGTGATCTACGTTGAAACTCCGGGCGTATGCCCAGCAGATTTCCGCTCGTTGCCATATGAGCGCGCCCGAAAGTCGATTTGGCCTTTCACGCAGATCTCGAGCCGATGACGCAGCCGGCCTTGCCGCTGCCGATGCGACCGCTATAGTCGCACGGCAAGCCGCGACGGCAAGCGGCACAGGGAGGGATTGCAATGCGCATTCGTGATTGGGTTTCCGCGCTCGGCGTTGCGGCAGGTGTCACACTATCTCTCGCGGCACCGGCAGCCATCGCACAAGACAAGCCCGTCAGCCTCAAGCTCGCGCATTGGGTCCCAGCATCGCACCCACTGCACAAGGCTCTCGAAGATTGGCTCGCAGCCGTCAACAAATCGAGCGGTGGCTCCATTACCGGAACCGTCTTTCCGGCCCAACAGCTCGGTAAAGCCTTCGACCATTACAATATGGCGCGCGACGGCATCGCCGACGTCACCTACATCAATCCGGGCTACGAGCCTGGCCGCTTCGCACTCATCGGTGCCGGCGAGCTGCCGTTCTTGATCAGCGAAGCCAAAGGCGGCTCAGAAGCTCTCGATTCCTGGTACCGGCCCTACGCCGCCAAAGAAATGAAAGACGTCAAATATTGCCTCGCCTTCGTCCATGATCCCGGTGCCATCCATTCGCGCAAGAAGATCACGGTTCCTGACGACATCAAGGGTATGAAGATCCGCCCCGCGCATGCCACCATGGCGAGCCTCGTCACCGCGCTCGGCGGCACCAACATTCAAGCCGGCGCACCGGAAGTCCGCGACATCCTCGAAAAAGGCGTCGCCGACGCCGTCACCTTCCCTTGGGGATCGCTTGTTCTATTTGGCGCCGACAAAGTCGTGAAATATCATATGGATGTGCCACTATACGTAACCACATTCGCCTGGGTGATGAATCAAGCCAAATACGACAGCCTCTCAGCCGGCCAGAAAAAGGCCATCGACGACAACTGCACGACGGACTGGGCCGGCAAAGTCGGCGCTG
>JANOAW010000968.1:0-4010 GCA_031411355.1 Hyphomicrobiaceae bacterium
GCTCTATTGCGAGGCGCCGAGCAACATGAAGCGCCGGGCGGCCTTGTCGTGCGTCGAGCACATCTTCCGCTCGGTGACGACGTGGCTTGCGCCCATCCTTGTCTTCACCTGTGAGGAAGCCTGGATGCACCGCTATCCGAACTCGGAAACGTCGGTGCACACGGAGCTTCTCGCCGAGGCGCCGGCTGCATGGCTGGACGCGGCCTTGGCCGCGCGCTGGGACGAGCTGCGCGATTGTCGGGCGGTCGTCACGGGTGCGCTCGAGGTCGAGCGCGCCGCCAAGCGCATCGGCTCGAGCCTGGAGGCGGCCCCGGTCATCTACGCCGGCACCGCGACGGCTGGATCGGATTGGATGCGGACCTTCGATTGGGCCGAGCTGTGCATCACGTCGGCAGCGCGGTTTGTTATCGCGGCGCCGCCAGCAGGCGCCTTCACGCTCGCAGGCGCGTCGCAATTCGGCGTCGTCGTAGAAAAAGCCCCGGGCCAGAAATGTGCCCGCTCCTGGCGCTATACCACCGACGTCGGGAGCGATGCGCAGTATCCGGATTTGTCGGCGCGCGACGCCAAAGTCATGCGCGAAATCGACGGCGCCTGAGCCCGCCCAGTCGATACCTCGAGTGGTCAGATATCGACGTCTCGTGTCGAGTTGGTTCGGGCTTGGTCGGTGTGGTCTGGTCAAGCACGTGAAGTTTGCGTAACTCTCCGTACCATCCCGGGGGAGAGCACGCATGCTGCCGAAGATCATCCTGACACTGCTCCAGATCCACCTTGCGTGGGTGTATGGGCCTCAGCTGAAAAGTCTGATCCCGGCCAATGTCGGTCGGCTCGACATCTTTCTGTTGGCGGTGGTCGTGTCGGTCGTGGTCTTCGTCGTCGGACATCTCGGCGCGCTGGTACTCAAGGAGACGCCACCGCCGAGCAATGCCAAGCTCGTCGCGATCCTGGTGCTGGCGCTGATATTTGCCGCCTTGACGCTGGTGCCGCAGGTGCCGGCCTTCATCAACACCACGTTGCGCCTGTCGGTCCCGTTGCTCGCCTACCCGCTGATCGGCGCGCTGATCGGCTATCAGGTGAAGAAATAAACCTCATCGACACGCCTGCCCCTTTGCGACGCGGCCCGACAGGTCCTATTTAGCGGTTCGGGCGCTGCCGGCGTAATGGTCGTTCGCGCTCGTGGCCTGATGGAGATCGTATGCCCCTGTTCCGCCGTTCGCCTGTTCTTCCCGTACTCCGCTTGTCGGGGGCGATCGGCATGGCAACCCCTCTGCGACCGGGCTTGTCGCTGGCAACCGTCGCAGGCGCCATCGAAAAAGCCTTCACGATGTCGAAGGTGCCGGGCGTCGCCATCGTGATCAATTCGCCGGGCGGTTCGCCCGTGCAGTCCCACCTGATCTTCCAGCGCATTCGCCAGTTGGCCGCCGAGAATAACAAGCGCGTGCACGTGTTCTGCGAGGATGTGGCGGCGTCGGGGGGATATTTTTTGGCCCTCGCCGGCGATGAAATCTTTGCCGATCCATCATCCATCGTCGGCTCGATCGGCGTGGTGTCATCGATGTTCGGCTTCGACAAGGCGATCGAGAAACTCGGCATCGAGCGACGCGTCTATACGGCGGGTCTCAACAAGAGCCAGCTCGATCCATTCCTGCCCGAAAAAGCCGACGACATCGAACGCCTGAAAACGTTGCAGCGCGATGTGCACGACGTCTTCATTTCGATCGTCAAGGATCGTCGCGCGGGGCGGCTGAAGGGGCCGGACGCCGAGCTTTTCTCAGGCGCGTTCTGGTCCGCGCCCCGTGCCTTGGAGCACGGACTGATCGATGGGATCGCCGAAGTCCGCAGCCGCATGCGCGAAGTCTATGGCGACCGGGTGCAGCTGGCGCTGGTGCCGATGTCGAAACCCGGGCTCTTGTCACGGTTTCGCCGCTTGCCGGGCCTACACGGTCTCGTGAGCGGCGACGGACTTGACGTCAGCCCGACGTTTGCCGAGGACTGTGTTTCGGCGCTTGAGGCGCGTGCCATCTGGGCGCGCTTCGGACTGTGAGCGAAAACTTGGGGTATCCGACCATATCGTTGGTTGCTTCGCGAAACATGTGTTTCGGTCGTCATGATCGGGGAGCGACATGCCGCAATTGGTCCTTCTCGCCGCCATCGGGGCGGGCGCCTATGCCGGATACAGGTGGCTGCGGCGCACGGCCGAACAGGTGCGGGCAGATCTGCAGGCGGCTGAGTTTGCGGTCCGAGAACGCGCCGGCGCGACCGACGCCAAGGATCTCGGCCGGCTCGAATATGACCCGGTCACTGGCCAGTACGCGCCGGCGGCCGGAAGCGGTAAATCTGGCTCGACCGCAGGATGAGCAGTTGAAAACATAGAGATAGTCGCTTGAGGCTCGGTGTCGGTCAGACTAGAAGGCATTTCAGTTCAGCAGTTTCGAAGGGCGGGTCTCGATGGCGCGGCGAGCCACTCGACAAGAGGTGAAGCCGGTCGCTCGTCCCGCGCCTGCGACGACCCGCGGCAAGCCGGCCAAAGCCGGGGGCAAGGCTGATTCCAAGGCGGGCTCGAAAGTCGAAACGAAGGCTGCGCCGAGAGCAGCCACGCTCGTGTCCAAGCCGAACCTCGAGGGCATTACAGCCGACCAGAAAGTTTCGGCTCTGCTCCGGGACCGCGACAAACTTGTGGCACGTCTGCAGGCCGCCGAGGCGCGCGTCGCCGAACTGGAGGCCCGCCAGGAAGACCTGACTGACCGGATCGCGTGGGCGCTCGATACGCTCAAAGATCTGTTGCGCCTGCCAGATGCGCCATGAGCAATATCGCTCTCACCTTCAACGGGCGCGCGTATCATCTGGCCTGTGACCCCGGCGAAGAAGATCGATTATCACGTCTAGCGGCCGACGTTCAGGCTCGCCTGGCGGCTTTGGCGGCCGAGCACGGGCCAGTTGGTGACGACCGCTTGCTCTTGATGGCGGCGATACAGCTCGCGGACGAACTGCTCGATCGCACAGCTGAACGCGACGAGGCGCTGGCCCGCGTTCCCGCTGCTCGCTCGCGCAAGGGCGCCTGACAGCAACCTGCATAACACGATCCTGAGCCACTGGATTTGAGCCACTGTCCCGCCTACTTAGACGCGACGGAGGCCGAAAATGCCGCTCAACTATACCCGCACCGCGCTCCTGCTGGGGCTGATGACACTTTTGTTCACCACTGTCGGCTACGTGCTCGGCGGTAAGATTGGACTTGTGCTTGCTTTCATAGTCGCCCTGGGCATGAACATTTTCAGCTTGTTCAAGTCAGACAGCCTGGTATTGCGCATGCACAATGCCGTGCAGGTCGATGAAACTTCCGGCGGCGATCTCCATCGGATCGTAAGCGAATTGGCTGAGCGGGCCGAATTGCCGATGCCCAAAGTGGCCGTGATGCAAAACCCTCAGCCCAATGCGTTCGCCACCGGACGCAATCCCGCCAACAGCACCGTCGCCGTATCGACAGGCCTGCTCGAGACCCTGACGAGAGAGGAAGTCGCCGGCGTCATCGCGCATGAACTGGCCCACATCAAAAGCCGTGACACCTTGACCATGACGGCTGCCGCATCGCTCGGCGGCGCTCTGTCGATGGTCGCCCAGTTCCTGCAATTCGGGGCTGTGTTCGGACGCGGGCCCGGCAGCCGGTTCGGCTGGCTCGGGTTCATTTTCGCTGCCCTCGTCGCACCGCTTGCGGCAACGCTCGTGCAACTCGGCATCAGCCGTTCGCGCGAATACCAGGCTGATCGCATGGCCGCCATGATCACCGGTCGACCGGACTGGCTGGTGTCGGCGCTCGGCAAAATCCATCAGGCCACCCGATCGATCCGCAATCCGACCGCAGAAGCCCATCGGTCGAGCGCGCACCTGTTCATCGTCAACCCGCTCGGTGTGCGGGGCGGCGACAACTGGTTCGCCTCCCATCCAAGCATCGAAAACCGCATCGCCGAACTTGAGAAGATCGCCGTCGAACTTGCCGCGGCGAACGCAGATAC
>JANOAW010000969.1:0-4978 GCA_031411355.1 Hyphomicrobiaceae bacterium
GAACGGCATCGAGCCCTGAATTGCGCTTTGACTTTGAGCGGTCAAGATCCCGGATATGCAATCAGCGCCTGCGGCGCCGATCGCATTCCGGGACACCGAGGGCGGATGTCGGCTTGGGGTCAAAACCCATCCTACGCCTCCAACAACGCTGCGACCGTTGTCAGGCACGGGCAACCTATCTTCGCGCAAGCCGTCGATATGAAATCGGATCGCACGGCGGATCTCGACCTCGGCGACTGTGTCGCCCGGCTCACAGGCGCACCCTGACCTTGTGCAGACACCGCGTTGTGCGCGCTTAAGAGCGGAATAAGCGCGCTGAAACTTGCCAGCCATCAACCTGATAGCATCGTGGCTGGGGTGCTAGGACTCGAACCTAGGAATGGCGGAACCAAAAACCGCTGCCTTACCACTTGGCGACACCCCAACATGGGGGACACCCATGAAGCAGCGGCTACATAGCGACTCCGGCAGCAAGCCGCAACAGCGCATTCTGGCGTGTCAGAGCAAAGTTCATGTGTGCGCGCGATGGCTGGGGTGATCGTGACTGGCGTGATCGTGACTGGGGGACATGAACGAGACGTGGGGCGCAAAGTCCGACCTCACCCGACGGCTGAGGTCATCTCTACTTTGCTTTGCCTGGGCGGAGCAGCCGCATGGTGTGCGACCACAGCTGCGACGACGGATCGGACCAATCGAACAGGCTGTCGAAGTGGTTCACGCCCGGTTGCTCGAATACGGCGGTGTCGGACGTTCCCCATCGGGCTGCGAGCGCCCGGGATTGGCGTTTGAATTCATCGGTGTCGTGTTCAGCCCACGCGACTACCAGCGGACAGCGGACGACGCGCTCGGCCGACAGCGGGCTGTTGCGGGCGGCGCTCGATGCGTCCATGGCGACTACGTCGTTGACGTATGACAGGCGGATCGGCTCGAGATCATAGACGCCACCGAGCAGCAGCGCGCCGGCGATGAACGACTGCGGCACACCGCGTTCGGCCCAATCCGTCATCAGCATCATGGCGGCCAGATGTGCGCCCGCCGAGTGTCCGGCCAGCACGAGCGGCGCGTCGCCGATGCCGAGCCGTGCGCGATGCTGCCACAGCCATGCGAGCGCCTGCCGGTTTTCTTCGACGATCGCGTCCATATTCGCGTGTGGGGCGAGCGTGTAGTTTATGGCTGCGTAGGCGACGCCCGCCTCGGCCAGGGGTGTGGCCGGAAACGAGGCGTCGGATTTGTTCAGGGCCTGCCAATAGCCGCCGTGGATGAAGACGAGCACGCCCTTCGGCGCCGTCGCGGGGAGAAAGACATCCAGCGTCTGCTCGGTTTCGGCGCCATAGGCATGGGTCGCAAACCGCGCCGGATCGTGCGCCGCGCGCGCTGCGGCGCTGTCGTCGGCATAGCGACGCAAGAACGGGTCGATACTGGCGACCATCGAACTCGGCGAGTACGCGCGATCGAGTTCGCGACGCGCCATGCCGCGAAAGACTGCGGGCTCTGCCATGCGAGTTCTCTGATGGTCTGGCACCGTGTCGGACCGAAATCCGACACGATTTATCGACGCGATTTATTTGCAGGCTCTCTGTTGCGCCAGGCAATAGGTCAGCGGGCTCGGCGCATTGCACGTGAGCTTGGCTACGCCTTCGGCTTTCAAACCTTTGTCCTTGATCGAGTTGCCGAGGGCGGCCTTGGCCATGAACTCGGCAAGGTCGCGCGTCACCATCGTCGCCTCGCCGCCGGCGAGCACGCACGTCTTGGCGGCTGCGGGGCCGACAAACAGCGGTGCGACTGCGAGACCGGCCAGGATCGTGAGTGTGCGCATTTGGACGTGCTCATTTGAAAGAGGCATGACGACTGCATGACGTATAATCAACCGCGCGCCGTCGCGCATCCGCAGCACGTGCGTTTTGCATGGAAAAATCCAGCCGCGCCATGCGCCGTCAGACGAGGCCGCCGAGATAGAGCTTCTTGACGATGTCATCGGCCTTCAGGTCGTCAACGGAGCGCGCATCGACGGCAATCTCTCCGTGCACGATGACGTAGCCACGATCGGCGATGCGGATCGCTTGATTGAAGTTCTGTTCGGCCATCAACACGGTGAGGCCGAAGCGCTGCTTGAGTTCGCCGATCTTGGTGATGGTCTGCGACACCAGCAACGGCGACAGACCGACCGAGGGCTCGTCGACCAGCAAGAGGCGCGGCGATGACATCAAGGCGCGCGCGATGGCGAGCATCTGTTGTTGGCCGCCCGACATGGTGCCGGCAAGCTGGCTGCTGCGTTGTTTCAAAATCGGAAACGCCTCGTAGGCGAAGGCCAAATTGGTGGCGATGTCCTTGCGGGCCGATTTGCGGAACGCGCCCAGCATCAGGTTTTCGGCGACCGTCAACTTTGCAAACAGTCGGCGGCCCTCGGGGACGAGCGCCACACCGAGGTCGACGATCTGCTCGGGGGTCAGCGCACCGAGGTCGTGCGTGACGCCGTCGAGTTTCAGGGTGACGGTGCCACGCGTTGGACGCACCTGGCCGGTCACGCACTTCATCAACGTGCTCTTGCCGTTGCCGTTGGTGCCGAGCAGGGCGACGGTTTCGCCCGAGCGCACGTTCATGGTCACGCCGGACAAGGCCTTGACCGCACCGTAACCCGCGTCGACCGCTTTGATGTCGAGTTCAAGTGCCAAGATAGGCCTCCTGGACACGCGAGTTCGCCATCACTTCGGCCGGGGTTCCGAGAGCGATGATTTTGCCGGCCTCGAGACACATGACGCGCTCGGAAAAGCGCATGACGGCGTGCATGATGTGTTCGATCATGATGATGGTGATGCCGTCGCGCGCAAGATCGAGCAGCAGATCCAGCACTTCATCCACTTCCGAACTCGACAAGCCCGCCATTGCCTCGTCAGAGACCAGGAGCTTCGGCCGGGCTGCCATGGCGCGCGCCAGCTCCATGCGGCGCAGTTCGACCTGGCTGAGTGAGCCTGCACCCGCATCGGCTTTGGCCGCCAGGCCCATACGTTCGAGTAGTCGCACTACGTGCTCGCGGCGTTGCGCGGTCGAACCCGCCGACTGATCGGCAAAATCCATCGCGACGAGCAGATTTTGCATCACCGTCATGGACCGGAATGGGCGTGGAATTTGAAAACTGCGCGCGATGCCTTTGCGCGTGCGCTTGAACGCGGGCAGCGATGTGATGTCTTCGCCGCGAAACAAAACGCGCCCCTGCTCCGGACGGAACACGCCGGAAATGCAATTGATCAAGGTCGTCTTGCCCGAGCCATTGGGGCCGATGAGGCCGAAGCGTTGGCCCTGTGGGATGTCGACGTCGACTGAGTCGAGCGCCGTGAAGCCGCCGAAGCGCTTGGTGACACCGATGATGCGCAGAATGGGGGCGATCTCGATCATGACTTATGCCCCTTGCCGATGAGGCGTGCGAGCAGACCGACGATGCCTTGCGGGGCTGCGACGACGAACACGATCAACATGATGCCGAGCACAAGCACGTTCACTTCCGAGGAAATATTGACCGTCAGCCATTGCTGCGTGACGCCCAGCAGAACAGCGCCGAGTACGGGGCCGATCCAGTGTGCCGTGCCGCCGATCAGAGCCATGGCGAGGGCCGAGACCGAGTAGTTCAAATCGAAAGCCGTCGCTGGTTGGGCGTATTGAAGATACATGGCCGAGGGCGCGCCGGCCGCCGCCATCAAGGCGCCGGAGACGATGCACGCGAGCAGTTTCAGTCGCAACGTCGGCACGCCGGTGCATTCGGCGGCGAGTTCGTCGTCGCGCAGCGCCTGCAGGCCGCGGCCGATCTTGGAGCCTTGGATATAGCGCGAGGTGGCGACCGCTGCGACCACGAGCACGGCCTGCACGAAAAACAGCATCTTCACGTAACTGTCGAACGGCGGCATCACCGGCGGGCGTTGCATCTGGATGCCCGACGCACCGCCGACGTAGCGCCAATTGACCACGAAGGTCTCGATGATGATGGTCAGGGCGATGGTGGCGATGGAAAAAAAGATGCCCTGCATGCGCAGTGTGAAGACGCCGATGCCGAGGCCAAGCAGGCCGCCGACCGAGGCTGCGACGAGGATCTGGACGAGGAGTGGCGCGGCCATCCATTTGAACAGAAACACAGCGGTGTAGATGCCGACGCCGACGAAGGCAGCCGTGCCGAAATTTACATAGCCAGCATAGCCGCCGAGAATGCTCCAGGCGACCGCCAGCACGACGAATTGCAGAATGACGTAGCCGGCGAAAAAGGGATATTCGTTGCCGATCGTCTGCGTCATGGTGGCGATCGCCACTAGAAACGCTGTGGCGCCGAGCCAGAAGGCGAGATTATTAGGTCGCATCAACGATGCTCCGTCGCGTACCTGCGGCGACGCTCGCGCGGGTCCGCTTGGCTCTGACGACAATTAACTGACGGATGGCTGTCATCTGCCGAACAAGCCCTGGGGCCGCACGGCCAGGATGGCGAGCAGCAGCGTGAATGAAATGGCGGGCGCCCACGACGCGCCGAACAGCGTCAGCACGACCGTCTCGGCGACACCGAGGATGATCGCTGCCAGCAAAGTGCCGCTCATCGAGCCCAACCCGGCCATGACCACGACGCAGAACGTGCGGCCTATGTAGGCGCGATCGAGCGTCGGTTCGACCGGGGCGATGATGATCAGCAGCGCCCCCGCGATGCCGAGCACGCCGGTCGCGATGCCGAACGCCCATTGTTTGATGCGGATCGGATCTGCCCCCATGAGCCGGAGCGCTTCCTGATCCTGCGCGACCGCACGGATGGCCCGGCCCGTGAACGTGCGTGAAAGATAGAGTGTGAGAAGTATCGTCAGAGCCAAGGCGACGCCGAAGGCGACCAGCTGGCGATAGGGAATTCGCATATCGAGGATGCGAAACGACTTGCCGACATAGGGGGCCGTCACCGAGCGCTGGTCGACACCCCACTGCATGATGATGAGGACTTCGATGATGAAGGCGA
>JANOAW010000970.1:0-19104 GCA_031411355.1 Hyphomicrobiaceae bacterium
CCGCCGGCTACGACGTCGTCGCGTTCGACAATGGCAAAGATGCCTTCGATCGACTAGGCCGCGAACCGTTCACGTTGCTTTTGACCGATATCGTCATGCCGCAAATGGACGGAATCGAACTCGCGCGCCGGGCCGCAGAGCACGATCCCGACCTCAAGATCATGTTCATCACCGGCTTTGCAGCCGTTACGCTCAACACCGACAATGCGGCACCCAAAGATGCACGCGTGCTGTCCAAGCCGTTCCACCTGAAAGATCTCGTCGCCGAGGTCGATCGGCTGCTCGCGACCTGAGCCGTCACTCATCCGCGACGTTTGCATCTCAGATCGTCACCGGTGGTGGCGCGACCGACTGTGGTGCGGCCGAACGTGTCGTGGCCGTTCGGCCCGACCAGCCGCGCACCAGATCGCGCAAGTGGAACGGCAGACCCGACAACAGAACCTCGACATAGCGGGCCTGTTGATAATCACCATTGAGCGACAAGCGGGGCAGAGCGTGCATCGCATCCTTGTGCTCCGGGCGCACGACGCCTTTGCGCGTTGTCACGGCCGTCACCAATCCGAGGCCGCGCACGATGTCGAAATCGCGGGCTCCGGCGCTGGTTTCGTCTCCGAACGGGAAACTGAAGTGGCGAATGCGGCATGACAGTTCGCGTTCGAGGCGGGCGACACCATCCGCAATCTGGGCGCGAGCCTGCGCCGGATCGAGCCGCGCGACCGCAAAATGCCCACATGTGTGACCGCCGATCGTCACCAGAGGATCGGCCGCGAGCCGGCGCAATTCGTCCCAATCCATGATCAAGTCTCGACACAGCGCATCGAGACTGACGCCCGCAACAGCGCACATGTCCCGCACGACGCGACGAGCGATGGTTTCGTCGATCGAGCGAAGCCACCAATAGATGCGGTCATAGGCGAGCGTTTTTTCACGTACATTTGCAAGCGAGAACGTGGTCGTCACACCATCCATGTCGACGTTGATGGAAGGCAGGAGCGCGAGAGATCGTTCGAGGCCGAGCCACCACAACTCGCCACGACCATCGATGTAGTCCGTTGGCGCGTACACGGCGAATGGCAAGCCGTATTTCTTGAACACGGGGTAAGCATAAATCAGATTGTCTTTATAGGCATCGTCGAGGGTGAAGGCGACGAAGGGTCGAGCTTTGACGCCAGACGACAACCGCGCCGCGACCTCGTCGAGAGACAACACATCGAAACCGGCTTCCAGGACTTGGCGAATGGTTTGATCGAGAAAGTCCGGCGTGACGCGCAGAATCCGGTTTGGTTCGAACGCGGCCGGCTCGCCGGGTGCCACCTGATGCAGCATCAAGATCGCGCCGGCCCCTCGCGTCAGCGGCGACAACAAGCCCGCAAGGCCTGTCGCATGCAGCAGCGACAGGGTTGTCTTCAGCAATGTCGTCGACGTGGTGTGCATGCACGTTCGGCCAAATCGATGGCGCTGGATGTGTGCGCCGTGACTTCACGCCGACGTGTAGCAAGAAGCGTGCAACGAACGGACAATGCGATCCGGCGACGTCGTCGTGCTGAAATCGGGCTTGCCAATAGGCCCCATCGCGCCCTACCGAACGATTAAGAAGCGCGCAACGGCGCGCCGAAATCTCAGTCGAAATCTCACGGGAGTTTGCACATGAAACTCGTTCGCTTTGGCGCTGTCGGCGCCGAGAAACCAGGCCTTGTCGATGCATCCGGTGGCATCCGCGATCTGTCGGCGCACGTGGCCGATATCACCAGCGACGTCCTCTCGCCGGCTGGTCTTGCAAAACTTCGCAGCCTCGATCCGGTGTCCCTGCCGCTGGTGGCAAAGGGCGTTCGGCTCGGCGCCCCCGTGGCCAAGAGCGCCAACTTCATCGCCGTCGGCCTGAACTACGCCGATCACGCCGCCGAAACCGGAGCCGCCATTCCCAAGGAACCGATCCTGTTCAACAAATTGGCCAACTGCATCGTCGGCCCCAACGACGACGTCATGATTCCGAAGGGCTCGAAGAAACTCGACTGGGAAGTCGAGATCGCGTTCGTCATCGGCACGCGCTGCCGCTACGTCGAGGAAAAAGACGCGCTCTCGCACATCGCCGGTTACGCTGTCTGCAACGACGTCTCCGAGCGCTACTTTCAAGCCGAGATGGGCGGTCAGTGGATGAAGGGCAAGAGCTTTGAAACCTCCGGACCACTCGGCCCCTGGCTCGTCACCACCGATGAGATCAAGGACGTGCAGAGCTTGTCCATGTACCTCGACGTCAATGGTCGCCGCATGCAGTCGGGCAACACGCGGACCATGATTTTTTCCATCGCGCATTGCCTGCACTACATCAGCCAATTCATGGTGCTCGAGCCAGGCGATGTCGTCACGACTGGAACGCCTCCGGGCGTCGGCCTCGGCATGAAGCCGCCGGTATATCTTGCCGCTGGCGACGTCATGACCCTCGGCATCGAAGGCCTCGGCGAACAGAAACAGAAAGTCGTTCCGTTCAAAATGTGACGTTGGCCCATATCGACTGACCCGTGTCGACACACTCGAGTCGATACGGGCGACAATTCTTCCAACGATCGTACGCGCCGTTTTTCTATCGCCGCGCAGATGAATGGCTCGATCAATCCCTATGAGCAAATTGCACGTCGCGGCCGTTACCCGGACTTACCCGAGCCGAGGCTCGAACGGCCCGACGCGGGCTCTCGAGCCGATCGATCTGACGATCGCCGACAACGACTTCATCACCATTCTCGGGCCGTCCGGCTGTGGCAAGTCGACGTTACTCAGGATCGTCGCGGGGCTCGACACGGCGACCACGGGGCGGGTTTTGCTCGACGGTGCGCCGGTGACCGAGCCTGGCCCCGACCGCGGCATGGTATTTCAGTCCTACACCTTGTTTCCCTGGCTGACTGTGGCCGACAACATCGCTTTCGGCCTCGCGCGCAAAGGCGTCACGACGGCCGAGCAACGTCGCATCGTCGCGAGCTTCGTCGAACGCGTCGGATTGAAAGGTTTCGAGAACCATTGGCCGAAACAACTCTCGGGCGGCATGCAACAACGCACCGCCATTGCCCGTGCCCTCGCCAACGATCCCAAGATGCTGCTGTTGGACGAGCCTTTCGGCGCACTCGACAACCAGACCCGGTCGCTGATGCAGGAAATGTTGCTTGGCATTTGGGAGCGCGATCGCAAAACGGTACTGTTCGTCACCCACGATATTGAAGAGGCGATTTTCCTCGGCACCCGCGTGATCGTCATGAGCGCGCGCCCCGGCCGCATAAAGGCAGACATCGCCATTCCGTTACCCCACCCCCGCTCCTACACGCTCAAGACCACGAGCGAATTTGTGGCCTTGAAGGCTCGCCTCGTCGATGAAATCCGCGCCGAAGCACTCAAGGTCGCGACCGAAGCCTGAGCGGCGGCGACGGCATCGACAGATGGATTGACTTCGTCCTGCCGTAAAGGTCAACTCGGCCGGTCTTGAGTGACAAGGAGAGTTGTCTTGACCGTTTCAGTCCCGCCGATGCGCCGAGATAACGCCGACGTGGCCAACGTTGCCTCGCCACTTTCGCAGCTCGATATGAGCCAGCCGCATTGGTTCGAAAACGGGATGCACTGGGAGCAGTTTCGCAATTTGCGCCGCGACGCGCCGGTGCATTTTTGCTCAGACAGCATGTTTGGTCCGTTCTGGTCCATCTCGCGCTTTGACGACGTGATGGCGGTCGATACCGACCACAAGCGATTTTCGTCTGAGCCGAGCATCACCTTGGTCAACGCCCATCCCGATCCGGCCCGGCGCAACACCATGTTCATTGCCATGGATCAGCCAAAGCACACCCAGCAGCGGAAAGCCGTCAATCACGCCGTGGCGCCGGCTAACCTTGCCGAGTTCGAAATACTGATCCGCTCTCGCGTGATCGCGATCATCGACAGCTTACCCATCGGCGAAACCTTCGATTGGGTCGATCGCGTGTCGGTCGAATTGACCACGCAGATGCTAGCGACTCTGTTCAACTTCCCATTCGAGGATCGGCGTCTGTTGACCTATTGGTCAGATGTCGCGACTGCGATCCCGCCCGGTCGCCACGACGACGAGGCCTGGATGAAACGCGATGGCATTCTGCTTGAGTGCCTCGCATACTTCCAGCGCCTCTGGAAAGATCGCGAGAACGGCCCGCCCGCGTTCGATTTCATCACCATGCTGGCTCAGAACCCGGCCACCCGATCCATGCCGCCGCGTGAATTTCTCGGCAACATCATCCTTCTCATCGTCGGTGGCAACGACACCACACGCAACTCGATCTCCGGCGGATTGCATTTTCTCAGCCAGAACCCACACGAATTCGACAAGGTGCGCCGGAACCCCGCGCTGATCCCGAATATGGTGTCTGAAATCATTCGCTATCAGACGCCGCTCGCCTACATGGCGCGACGTGCCCATGTCGACGTCGAGATGCACGGTCAAACGATCAAGGCCGGCGACAAGGTGGCCATGTGGTATATTTCGGCCAACCGAGACGAGCGCAAATTTGAAGACCCGGACCGCTTCTGGATCGAGCGGCCGAACGCGCGCCAGCATATCTCGTTCGGCTTCGGCATTCACCGCTGCATGGGCAACCGCTTGGCCGAACTGCAGCTCCGCATCCTCTGGGAGGAACTGTTGAAGCGCTGCCCGCGGATCGACGTGGTCGGCCCGCCGGTTCGTGTCGCATCGAGCTTCGTCCACGGCATTTCAGAGCTGCCGGTACGTATCCAGCACTGACGAAAGGATCGACGCCTAGATCCAACCCTGCAGTTCGCGTCTGACGATCGTCTCGATCATCCGCATGCCCGTGTCGCTGTCGTTGAGACACGGCACATAGCTGAACTGCTCGCCACCGTTGTGCAGGAAGATCTCACGGTTCTCGACGTCGAGTTCTTCGAGCGTCTCGAGGCAATCGGCTGCAAAGCCCGGCGCGATCATCACCAGGTTCTTGACTCCCGATTGTGCCAATGCCTCGACCGTCTTGTCGGTGTATGGCTGCAACCACGGATCATTGCCGAAGCGCGATTGGAACGTCGTCACCCACGTGTCCTTGGGCCAGCCGAGCTTTTCGCGCAGCAGACGCGACGTCTTCAAGCACTGACAGTGATACGGGTCGCCTTTCAGCAGATACTTCTCCGGCATGCCGTGAAACGTCGCCAGCAATCGCTCAGGCTTCCACGCCAGTCCGGCCAGATGGGTGTTGATCGAAACGGCGAGCGCATCGATGTAGGCCGGATCATCGCAATACTGCGGCGCGACCCGCACGGCCGGTTGCCAGCGCAGCTTCATCAGAGCGCGGAACGCTTCATCGCACGCGGTCGCCGTCGTCGCCGCGGCATAGTGCGGATAGAGCGGCACCAATAAAAGGCGCTCGCAGCCCTGCGCCTGCAGCGCCGCGATTCGGTCTTCGGTCGATGGGTTGGCGTAACGCATGGCAAAATCGACCAAGATCTTGTCGTCGCCCCCGATCAGCCCCGCAAGTTTTTCCGCCTGGTTGCGCGTGATGGTCTTGAGCGGCCCTTCGTTGAGCTCGGTATTCCAGATCGACGCATAGTCCTTGCCTTTCTTACCGGGACGGACGGTGAGGATGATCAGGTTCAAAATCGGCCACCAGATCAGACGCGGAACCTCGATCACACGTCGATCAGACAAAAACTGCTTCAGATAGCGCCGCATCGACCAATAGTCGGTGCCGTCTGGCGTGCCGAGATTGAGCAGCAGCACGCCGACCTTGCCATGCGGCACCGGGGGATGGTCGATCGGACGATGCACCGCCTCGCCGGCAAGCGCTGGAGTTCTGGTGCTTGTGACGTGCGACATCGGCGGGACCTGGACGGGTCGAGAGTGCGATTGGTCCCGGTCGGCAGTTCCGGAACGCGGCGGTATACGCACACCCCGATAGTTTTGTATCACGGAACCTGCGGGCGAACATCTGGACTGACGCCAGCGCCCCGTGCGACGACGCCGCAGATCAGACCGCGCGAGTAGACCATGACGTCTCTGTCCCCACTGCCCGACATATCGACCCCACCGCGGATCGGGCACACGGCCTGTCCCCACGATTGTCCGTCGACGTGCGCACTCGACGTCGAGTTGCTTGCAGGCAATCGTATCGGCCGCGTCCACGGCGCCAAGGACAACACCTACACCGACGGCGTCATCTGCGCGAAAGTCGCCCGCTACGCCGAGCGCATCCATCATCCCGATCGGCTTCTGTATCCCTTACGCCGCAAAGGTCCCAAAGGGTCGAAACAGTTCGAACGCGTGAGTTGGGATACCGCCCTCGACATCACCGCTGAGGCAATGCTTAAGGCCGAGCAACGACACGGCGCGGAATCGGTCTGGCCATATTATTTCGCCGGCACCATGGGCCTCGTCATGCGCGACGGGATCAACCGCTTGCGACACGCCAAGCGCTATTCGAACCAATATTCGTCCATCTGCACGACCCTCGCCTGGACGGGTTATGTCGCCGGCACGGGCAAGCTCGCCGGCCCTGACCCACGCGAGATGGCGAAATCTGATCTCGTGGTCATCTGGGGCACCAACCCGGTCAACACGCAGGTCAACGTCATGACCCACGCCATCAAGGCGCGGCGGGAACGCGGTGCCAAAATTGTCGCCATCGACATTTATCACAACGGCACCATGAAGCAGGCCGATCTCGCCTTGTGCCTCAAGCCGGGCACCGACGGCGCACTCGCCTGCGCGGTCATGCACGTGCTGTTCCGCGACGGCTACGCGAACTGGCCATATCTGGAAAAATTCACCGACTGCCCCCGCGATCTCGAGGCGCATCTGACGAGCCGTACGCCCGCCTGGGCCAGTGCCATCACTGGCCTGTCGGTCGACGAAATCGAAACCTTCGCCAGAATGGTCGGCACGACGCCGCGCAGCTATTTTCGCCTGGGTTATGGTTTTTCACGCTCCCGTAACGGTGCCCACAACATGCACGCCGCCCTCTGCATTCCCTCGGTCACCGGCGCGTGGCTGCACGAAGGCGGTGGCGGCTTCCACAACAACGGCGACATCTTCAAGTGGAACAAAACCATGATCGAGGGCAGCGACGTGCGCGACGCCTCGGTGCGCACGATGGACATGAGCCGCATCGGCGATGTCTTGACCGGCAATCCCAGGGACCTCGGTGGTTATCACGACCCCAAAGGCGGCCCGCCGGTGACGGCATTGTTCATCCAGAACATGAACCCGGTGCAGGTCGCACCTGAACAAACTAAAGTGAAGGCGGGCTTCGCGCGCGAAGATCTGTTCGTGTGCACGCATGAGCAATTCATGACCGCGACCGCTGAATTGTCCGATGTCGTACTGCCGGCAACGCAATTCCTCGAGCACGACGACGTCTACCAGGGCGGCGGCCATCAACACATTCTGCTCGGCCCCAAACTGCTCGATCCGGCGGGCGAAACGTGGAGCAACCACGACGTCGTCTGCGCTCTGGCGAAACGCGTCGGCGCGCAACATCCCGGCTTCGAAATGAGCGCCTGCGAATTGATCGACTGGACATTGCGGAACTCCGGCTGGGGAACCATCGAAAACCTGGCGGAGAAAAAGTGGCTGGACGTGCAACCGGACTTCGCGACCGCACATTACACCGAGGGCTTCGCATATCCCGACGGCAAGTTTCGATTCGCGCCACCCTGGCCGACCGTGCCGACGTCGCGCAAATTCGATTTCGGTTTGGGCCACGAGATGCCGCGATTGCCCGATCACTGGGACGTCACGGAAAATGCCGACGACGCTCACCCGTTCAGGCTCGCGACGTCGCCGTCGCGCAACTATCTTAATTCGTCCTTCAACGAAATGCCGTCGAGCCGCGCGCGAGAAGGCAAGCCACGCGCCAAAATCCACCCAGCCGACCTGACCCATCTTGGTTTGGTCGACGGCCAGAAAATCCGCATGGGGAACACGCGCGGCGAAATCGTTTTGCACGCCGAAAGTTTCGCTGGCCTGAAACGCGGTGTGGTGATCGTCGAATGTATCCCGCCGAATTCAGACTTCGAAGACGGCGCCGGCATCAACACGCTGACATCGGCCGACATCCCAGCCCCCTTCGGCGGCGCCGCATTCCACGACAACAAGGTCTGGATCACGGCCGCTTGATCAGCGCCTCGATCAATCGCCGCGGGTCAGATGCAGATACGCAGCTGCAGTCCATGAGAATGCCGGCCCGCCGCAGCCTTGACCGGTGACGTTTCAGCGCGTCGAGTTCATCGCCGTCGGCACGCCCGGGCAGCATCACCAGATCGAAGCCGTGCGTCGAAAACGCCGCGGCCTTGTCGAACAGCGTCGCAAGAAGTGCGCAGCGGCCCGATGTGACTGGCGCCGGACGGTAACACCACGGCGACCGTGTCGGCTCTACGTTTCCGCAGCGATCGCGCCGCGGCGTTTGGTTGATAGTTCATGGCCGCAGCCGCCGCGCGCCACGAGCGCGGCGCGCCCAGAACGATACGAGGCGAACATCGCAATGTTCGGCAGGATCGCGATATGGAGAAAGACCAGCACGCCCACCAGGTTCACGGCCATGCCTCACTTTGAAACAGATGCCGAGCGATTTGGTCGCCAAGCCCGAATGTTGTTCTGAGTTTGCAAATCGTGTGCCCCAAAAAGAGCGAAAACCCCTGCGACTGCCTCGATAGGCGCGCGACCGGACTGTGGCCGTTTATGTGCAGAGCGCTCTCTTGGAACGGACACCATGGCCCGCAAATCGCTAACGAAGCCCTTTGTCGGCATCCCATTCGGCTGGGAGGGCAGCGCCAGCGCTGGCACGCCGATCGGTTTCGTGTCCGGGGGCGAACACAGAACGCGTGGCACGCTGGTGACCGATGCCAGCGAAGCCCATGTGCTCGTCGTCGCCGGCACCGGAACCGGCAAGGGCCGTTCGGTTCTCATTCCGACTTTGCTCGAAACCCAGGCGTCCGCCATCGTCATCGACGTCAAGGGCGAGGCGGCGTCCGTAACCGCGCGCTATCGCCGGTCGATCGGTCACGATGTCCACATCATCGACCCGTTCCGCATCGTCACCGACACCCCGGCGTCTCTGAACCCTCTCGATCTGATCAATCGCGATCCCCTTATGATCGACGAAGATGCCCTCGAAATCGCCGAAATGATCGTCGGTGACGGATCTCTGCGCGATCGTTTCTGGGACAACTGGGCACGCTCGTTGATCGCTGCCATGGTCTCGGTCGTGACGACGGTCGAGGGTGAAGAGGCCTCGCTCGCCAATTTGTGGCAATGGTTTCATCGCGACGACGCAGTGCTCGAATTCGCCAAGCTGCTCGACACCGGCAAAGTCCCCGAGGTCGCCAACGGCCATATCGCCGGCTTTCTCGGTTTGTCCGAGCGCGACACCCGCCCCTCGGTTCTCGGCACCGTGCAACAACACGTCCGCATCTTCCGCAATCCGATCGTGCGCGCCGCCATGAGCACGAGTTCATTCGATCTCGACGCGATCCGCGACGGCCGTCCGCTGACCATCTTTCTGGTCATTCCGCCGGACAAGATCCGCAGTCATTCGGCCATGCTGCGGCTGTGGCTCTGGGCGATCATGTCGACCATGATCCGCCGGCGCACCAATCCGGCCTCGCAAACCTTGTTCCTGATCGACGAAATGGGCCACCTCGGCGCCATCCCGTTGCTCGAAGACGCCGTCACGCTGATGCGCGGCTACGGCGTGCGCATGGTCATGTTTCTGCAACACTTGCACCAGTTGGCGAAGCTCTACCCTGACAACCACCTGACCATCGCCAGCAACTGTGGGGCCATCGCCACGTTCGGTGTCGAGAACTATGCCATGGCGCGGCCGCTCGCGGATTTATTCGGCGACATGACGACATCGGAGTTGATGGCCATGCCGGACGATGAGATGGCACTGAAATTGCGCAAACAGCCGACACGACGCTTGACCAAGCTCGACTATCTTCAGGATACGCGGTTCAAAGGCAAGTTCGACATTAATCCGCGCTATGGCGTAACTCGGGGTGGCCCATCGCGCTGAGCTTCGCCACGAATAATTGATGGAGACCGGCGCCGTGCCTGACGACAGAAGCGAGAGCGACAAGGGGGGCCGAGCGACGTTCGTTGCCCGCGAGCTGTCGCGTCGCCGGGATCGACCACCGAAATCTGCCATTCCCCGCCATGCTGCCCCGACCCACCACGACCGTGAAATCGCCCGGCGCGGCCAACTCGTACACAAACTGAAAGCCAAAGACTCAACGGGCCGATGGGCCTTTTATGTGCTGCTCGTGGCACCTCGGAAAGAACGTCTGTTCGTTGCCGCCCTGAACGCCGGCGGATCCATGAATTTGGCCAGCTACGGCACCATTCTCGCAAGCAATTATGGCGACGAAGCGAATGCCGACACACGCGCAGAAATGAAGCGACGCTTCGGCTTCGACCTATGATGATCGTCTGTCGACGCATGATGCGCGACTGCACATCGTCCACAGCCAGCGTCATTCGGCCGGATGGGCGCGCGGCATCGAATCCGCGACAAGCGTTGCACATTGGTGCTTCGGACCCCCATGACGACCGCTGTCGGCAATCTACTGCGCCTCGCGCGCGTGGGCTTCGTGCTCGCGCAGCACGGCGCGTCCTTGGTGCCGCACGGCACACCGGTGCCGCTGGCCCTGCGATTGGCGCGCGCGGCGACCCTGCCGATCCGCGTGTTGACGTGGCCGTTCAGGCGACGGCGCCCAGCCGACAACCGACTGTCGCTGGCCATCACGACGCTCGGGCCATCGTATATAAAACTCGGCCAGTTCCTGGCCACACGCGGTGATTTGATCGGCGCCGAATTACAGCGTGATCTTGCGACTCTGCAGGATCGGCTGCCGCCGTTTTCGATGTTGGAGGCCCGCAAGGTTGTCGAAGAGCAGCTCGGCGGACGACTGGAAGATCATTTCCTCGATTTCGGCTTGCCGCAGGCGGCGGCATCCATAGCCCAGGTCCACAAGGCCATCGTCGAAGACGCGGACGGCACGCAGCGCGTCGTCGCCGTCAAAATTCTGCGGCCGGGTATCGAAGCCAAGTTCAAGCGCGATCTCGATGCGTGGCGCTTCGGCGCGCAATGGCTTGAGAAGTTGCACCCGCCCATCCGGCGCCTCAAGCCCGTCGCTGTGGTCGCCGATCTCGCACGCACGACCGAGCTGGAAATGGACCTCCGTCTCGAGGCCGCGGCGCTGTCCGAGATGGCCGACAATATCGTCGGCGACAAAGGCTTCCGCGTTCCAACGATCGATTGGCGTCGCACCTCGAAACGCATCCTGACCATCGAGTGGATCGACGGCACGTCGATCAAGGATCGCGCGCGCTTGAAAGCCGAAGGTCACGATCTGAAAGCACTCGGCCTCGTGGTGATCCGTTCGTTCCTCAATCACGCGATGCGCGACGGTTTCTTTCATGGTGACATGCACCAGGGCAATCTGTTCGTCGACAAGGACGGCACCCTCGTCGCCGTCGATTTCGGCATCGTCGGCAGGCTTGGCCAGACCGAGCGCCGTTTTCTCGCCGAGATCCTGCACGGGCTCATTACGCGGGATTATCGCCGCACGGCGCAGGTCCACTTCGACGCCGGATACGTGCCGTCACATCACTCCGTCGACGTCTTTGCCCAGGCCATGCGCGCCATCGGCGAACCCATCCATGGCCGCACCGCAGACGAAATCTCCATGGCCGATCTGCTCGGCCAGTTGTTCGCCTACACGGAAGTCTTCGACATGGAGACGCGACCGGAGTTGATCCTGCTGCAGAAGAGCATGGTCGTCGTCGAGGGCGTCGCACGCGGGCTCGATCCGTCGCTCAACATGTGGGTCGCGGCCGAGCCGGTGGCCAAGGCTTGGCTCGAATCCAATCTCGGGCTCGCGGGACGATTGCGCGGCGCAGGCGAAGGCGCCGAGACGTTGGGCCGCGTCCTGTCGGAGTTGCCGCGCGTGCTCGATCAGGCCGAGCGCACAGCTCTCGCGTTCGCCGACACGGCGCGGCACGGCTTTCGGCTCGATGACGACACGGTCCGACGTCTCGCCGACACGGACCGCCGGGGCCGGCGTTGGCACACGACGGCGACATGGCTGATCGCACTCGCCCTGACAGCGATCGCCGCCAAAGCCTGGTTCTGATTGACCGCGGCCATCAAGCGCCGCGTCGAATCTTGATGCGCGCGATCAGATCTTCGACTTTCGGCAGGATGTCAGCCACGATCAAAGCCACACCCTCCGCCGTCGGATGGATCCCGTCGGCCAGATTGAGCTTGGGTTGCAGAGCGATCTTCTCGAGAAAAAACGGGTAAAGCAAAGCCCCGTGTTTACTGGCGAGATCTGGGAAAATCCGATCAAAAGCTTCCCGATACGCTTTCGGCATGTTGCCGGGCGCGCGCATGCCAGCCACCAGCAGATCACGTTTGTCTGCCGCGAGCGCCGTCAGGATCTTGTCCAGGTTGAGGCGCACGTCGGCTGGATCGAGGCCGCGCAACGCGTCGTTGGCACCGAGTTCGACGATGACACCGTCCGCGTCAGGCGGCACGGCCCAGGCGAGGCGATCGAGACCGGCAGCCGACGTGTCACCGGAAACCCCGGCGTTGATCACAGTCACCACATGGCCCCGCGACTTGAGCGCCGCTTCGAGTTGTACGGGAAAAGCTTGCGCTGCGGTGAGCTGATAGCCGGCCGAAAGGCTGTCTCCGAGAGCGACGATGGTGATCGGTCTGGCCTGAGCAAGCGCGATCGGCGACCGCAATGTCGTCTCGAACGTTGTTGCTGCCGCAGCAAGCGTCGCCGACTGCAAAAGGCGGATGATAGCCGTGCGGCGATCTGTGTTGCTCATGAGCGAAACCTGTCGACATAGCCAGAGGTCTGGTCACGCCTCTTCGAACGCGACCATGGCGTCAATATGGGTGCCGTCATCACGTCTCGCCACACCCGCGGGTCGCATGCTCGTCTAGCCCATGCTATTTCGATCCCCGAACCTTCCCTGATGCATTGCAACGCCCATATGACCCACCCCTCGCACCACGCAAGATCGTCACCCGACCACCTGGCCATCGTTATGGCCGGCTCTGGTGAAACCGTGACCTATCGCGACGTCGAAGCGCGATCGAACCAGGGCGCGCATCTGTTTCGCCATCTCGGCATGCAACGCGGCGACCGCATCGCGATCATGATGGATAACTGCGCCGATTACCTGATCGTCTGTTTCGCAGCTCAGCGCAGTGGCCTCGTCTTCACCGCCATGAGCACGCGCTTGTCCGTGTCGGAGGCCGCCTACATCGTCGCCGACTGTGGTGCCAAGGTTATCTTGATATCTGCATCTCTCGGCACCATCGCCAGTGCCATGTTTGAACATACGAATTCAGACCTCGGGCGCTTTTCCATCGGCGGATCGATCCCACGGCACGAGAGCTGGGACGCAGTGATCGCCACCATGCCGACCACTCCGATCCCGGACCAGAGTGCTGGACGTGACATGCTGTATTCGTCGGGCACGACCGGCCGGCCCAAAGGCGTCAAGGTCGACCTGCTGGACGAGGCATTCGATGCCCCGACACGCCACTTCGCGACGACGGCGCAGCTTTACGGCTTCGGTCCGACGATGCGGTATTTATCCCCAGCCCCACTATATCACGCCGCGCCATTGCGCTTCTGCATGACCGCTCTGCGCCACGGCGGCACGGTCGTCGTCATGGAGCGGTTCGATGCCACAGCGGCACTGGCGGCCATCGAACGTCATCAGATTACGCACGCCCAATGGGTCCCGTCGATGTTCGTGCGCATACTGAAACTGCCGGACGCCCTCCGCGAGCGTACGGACGTATCGTCGCTCCGCTGCGCGATCCACGCTGCCGCACCGTGCCCGGTACCGGTCAAACGTGCCATGCTCGCATGGTGGGGACCGATCATTCACGAGTACTACGCCGGTACCGAAGGCAACGGCTTCGTTGCCTGCACCAGTGCCGAATGGGCGGCGCATCCAGGCACCGTCGGCCGCGCCGTCACCGGTGAAATTCGCATCGTTGCAGACGACGGTTGCGTAATGGGACCAGGCGCCGACAACATCGGGACCATCTATTTCGCCGGCGGCACGTCGTTCGAATATCACAACGACCCCGATAAAACGGCGCAATCACGCAACAAGGAGGGCTGGAGCACGCTCGGCGACGTCGGCTATGTCGATGCCGACGGCTTCCTGTTCCTCACCGACCGCAAGGCGCACATGATCATTTCGGGCGGCGTCAATATCTATCCGCAGGAGGTCGAAGACCTGCTCGTCACACATCCCCGCATTGCCGATGCAGCCGTTGTCGGCGTGCCGAGCGAGGAATTCGGCGAAGAGGTCAAGGCCGTCGTTCAGCCGATCGACTGGGCGGATGCGACGCCAGCCTTCGCCGAGGCCCTGATCGCCTACTGCCGCACACACATGAGCCATGTGAAATGCCCGCGCTCGATCGATTTTGATCGCGAATTACCCCGCCATCCGACCGGCAAACTCTACAAGCGCTTGATCCGCGACCGTTACTGGCAAGGGCGCACGAACAAGCTTGTGTAGGCATGAAGCGCACCGTCGTCATAGGTTTTCTCGGCTCGACCCTCGACCAGGGCAAAACGCCGGATCGCTGGCAACGCTGGCGGCCGAGCGTGGCTCTCTGCATGCACGACGACCTCATCGTACATCGCTACGACATGCTGCACGGCTCGAAGCACGCGCCGCTGGCGAAACGTATCGAAGGCGACATCGCGCAGGTATCACCCGAAACCGCCGTCCGCTGCCATGCCGTCGATCTGGCCAACCCTTGGGATTTCGAAGAAGTCTACGCACGCCTGCATGATTTTGCCCGCAACTACGCTTTCGATACCGATGCGGAGGATTATTTGATCCACATCACAACCGGCACGCATGTGGCACAGATCTGCTGGTTCCTACTGACTGAGGCGCGCGCGGTTCCCGGACGACTGCTGCAAGCCAATCCGCCGGGTCGCGACGGTGGTCCGGGCACGTACGCCGTCATCGACTTGGACTTGTCGCGGTACGACCGCATCGCCACGCGTTTCGAAGCCGAGCATCACGAGGCGACGTCGTTCCTCAAGTCCGGCATAGAAACCAGCAATACCGCCTTCAACGAGATGATCGCACGAATAGAGCAGGTGGCGATCCGCTCGAAATCACCGATTTTGCTCACCGGACCGACCGGCGCCGGTAAATCGCAGCTGGCCAAGCGCATCTACGAACTTAAGCATGCGCGGCATCAGGTGAAAGGCCCGTTTATTGAGGTGAACTGCGCGACATTGCGCGGCGACGCCGCCATGTCCACCTTGTTCGGGCACGTCAAAGGCGCTTTCACGGGCGCGCTATCGGATCGGGCTGGATTGCTCAAGAGCGCCAACACGGGGATTTTGTTCCTCGACGAGATCGGCGAACTCGGACTGGACGAACAGGCGATGATTCTCCGCGCAATAGAGGACAAGCGCTTTCTCGCCGTCGGCTCCGACAAAGAGACGACAAGCGATTTCCAACTCATCGCCGGCACCAATCGGGACTTGGGACGACACGTGGCGACGGGTCGATTTCGCGAGGATCTGCTGGCGCGGCTCGATCTGTGGACGTTCGCGCTTCCCGGCCTGAAAGAGCGCCGCGAAGACATCGCGCCCAATCTGGATTTCGAACTGCGTCGCTTTTCCGATGCGGGCGGCGGCACGGTCACGTTCAATAAGGAAGCGCGCGAGAGCTATCTGAAATTCGCAACGGCACCCGACGCGTCTTGGTCGGCGAATTTCCGTGATTTAAGCGCCTCCGTCACCCGCATGGCGACACTTGCACCATCCGGCCGCATCAACGAAACGGTGGTGGGCGAGGAAATCGGCCGCCTGCGACGCTCCTGGAATCGTGACGCGGGCGACGCCGATGCCGATCTGCTCGTGCGCAACCTCGGCGCCGAGCGGGCGAACACTCTCGATCTTTTCGACCGCGTCCAGCTGGCGACCGTGCTGCGCGTTTGCGCCCAATCGAGATCACTCAGTGCCGCCGGTCGTCAACTGTTCGCCGTTTCGCGTGGGACCAAGAGTTCGTCCAATGATGCCGATCGATTGAAGAAATATCTGACCCGGTTCGGACTTGCCTGGGATCGCGTCGGCGGCGGATGATCGCGATCACCAACCCCGGATGCATAGTCTTTGGGCGGATCAGTTTGTCGAGGTACACTGCCATGAATGCGAGCCCATACGAAACCGAACTGCACCAGGCCTTCAGGGCGACCATGCGCCGCTTCGTCGAGCGCGAGATCGCGCCCAACGTCGACGCGTGGGACGAAGCCGGCACATTTCCGCGCGACCTCTACGTCAAAGCGGCTGCCGTCGGCTTGATCGGACTGGGTTTCGAAGAAAAATACGGCGGCACGCCATGCGACCAGTTCATGCGCATTGTCGCCGCGCAGGAGTTGGCGCGCGCGGCATGCGGTGGCGTTTCGGCGAGCCTCCTGAGTCATTCCATCGGGGCCCCGCCGATCGCGCGCCTCGGCACTGAAGAGATGAAACGCCGCATACTGCCCGAAATCTTGTCTGGACGTAAGATCTCAGCGCTTGCCATCACCGAACCCGATGGCGGCAGCGACGTCGCCGGCATCCGCACCACGGCCCGGCGCGACGGCGCCTCGTACGTCGTCGACGGCGCCAAGATGTTCATCACATCGGGAATGCGCGCCGACTATTACACCGTCGCCGTACGCACCGGCGGCAAGGGCAAAAGTGGTATCTCCCTGCTCCTCATCGAAAGGGGCACGCCGGGCTTCACGCAGACGCCATTGAAAAAAATGGGCTGGTGGGCATCCGACACGGCGAGCTTATCATTCGAAGCCTGCCGTGTCCCCATAACGAACCTCATCGGCGAGGAAAACCACGGTTTCGCCGGCATCATGTTCAACTTCAATTCCGAACGCATCGGTATGGCGGCGGCATGTACCATGTTTTCGCAGGTCTGCCTGGACGAAGCCATCTCGTGGGCGCGCCAAAGACAGGTGTTCGGCGGCCGCTTGATCGAGCAACAGGTGATCCGGCACAAGTTGGTCGACATGGCGCAGAAAATCCGAGTCTCGCAAGCCTATCTCGACAGTCTGGCATGGCGCATCGAGCAGGGCGAAAACCCGGTGGCTGATATCTGTATGCTCAAAAACCAAGCCACGCAGACGATGGCATTCTGCGCCAGCGAAGCTGTGCAGATTCACGGCGGCATGGGCTTCATGCGCGGCACCAAAGTCGAGCGCATCTATCGCGAGGTGAAGGTCAACGCCATCGGCGGCGGCGCCGAAGAAATTATGAAAGATCTCGCCGCGCGCCAGATGGGACTATGATTCAAGCGACCAATCGCGGATCAACACCTGTGTTGACCCAGCACTCAGTCGATCGGCACTTGGCAAATGTCGCACGTCGTGGTTCCGTATCGAGCGGTCCCCCGGCTGTGCCGACGATGCCTTCGATCTGCCAGCGGGCAATAGGATCTTGTATGCGTCATTCCATCATTGCAATTGCGAGCGCGGCCATCGCGATTGCTACATCGTCGGCAGCCTCCGCACATCATGTCGCCGATGGAGCGATGCCATCATCGATCGCGCAAGCTGTCCTTTCGGGGATTGCTCATCCCGTCATTGAACTCGATCATCTGGCGTTCGTCGTCGCCATCGGCATCGCAGCAGCCCTCCTGGTTCGCGGCTGGCGCATCGGCGTCGGCTTCGTGGCGGCCGTGGTGATGGGTGTGATATTGCAGGCGGCGCGCGCGCCTCTGCCGTCGTCGGAATTCCTGGTCGCCACATCACTCGTCATCGCAGGCCTCTCGCTGGTCGCAAGCCGCATCGAACATCCCAAACTCTGGATCGGATTGTCCGCTCTCGCCGGCCTCATCCACGGCCACGCCCTCGCGCAGAGCATCGATGGCGCATCCTCAGCCATTGCCGTAGGCTATGGCCTGGGCCTCGTGATCGGCCTGACATTGCTGATAGCGCCGATCGGCGCACTGGTCCAATGGCTGCGCGCCGACGAAGGCGCGATCGTCTTGCCGGTGAGAGCGGCGGGCGGCGCGGTCGCAGCCCTCGGTGTATTCTTCGCCGCGTCGGCCCTGATCGGCGCATGACCAAGCCACTGGTTGGAATGATTGGCCGCTGTTGTCATCCGACTGCTTTCGACCTAAGCGACGTCGACATTGCTCGTGCCGGAGATCGACATGCCCAATCGCGTGCATCGCAGAACCGTCCGCGTCGCCTGGGGCGATTGTGACCCCGCCCAGATCGTCTTTTATCCGCGCTACTATGCGATGTTCGATGAGAGCACTCAGGAGTTGTTTCGCGACGCGCTTGGCGTGCCCAAGATCGAATGGGTGAAGCAGTTCGGCATCGTCGGTATTCCACTCGTCGAGACGCGATCGAAGTATTACGTGCCCTCGTATTACGGTGACGATATCGTCATCGAAACGCGCGTGTCGGCATTTCGCCGGTCGAGTTTCGACCTGTCGCATAAAGTCTACAAAGGCGACGTTCTTGCCGTCGACGGTTTTGAGACGCGCGTCTGGGCAGCGCCCGATCCGCGCAAGCCCGGCGGAATTACGAGTGCGCCGATCCCGCCAGAAGTGCTGGCGGCCTTCGACATCTGAGCCCGGCCGGCGGTTATTTCTTCATCTCGGTCATGGCTTGGAACGGTGTCTTGGCGCAATCGCTGGTCAGATAGGCAGCCAGCTGATCGGTGCCCCCACCTTTCGCGGTTTCAGCCGCCACGGACGCGCGCTGCTGCTTGGTCAAGATGGCCTTTTTTTCCGCGATATCGAGAATTTTACAGCTATACGCGAAGCCTTCGAGGGTCCCGCGAGTGCCGAAGTAAGCGGCGCTGCCGAGAAAACCTATGCCGAGACATACGAGACCGACGATACCGAGCAGCAGATATTTTAGGACAGCGGACATGGAAACCGATCCGTTCAACGTTCAATGTGACAGATGATCCGACCCGGGTCGGAGATGTGCGACGTGGTCAGCAATCTTTCCGCGCGCCTTCGAACGCCGCGCGGGTTTTTACATCGAGCTCGGGCGTTTTGACGGCTTCGTCGTA
>JANOAW010000971.1:0-1913 GCA_031411355.1 Hyphomicrobiaceae bacterium
GAATGAGCCGATCCGCTTCGCCATGCAAAAGCAGCAGCGGGGCCGTGATCGCCGCAATATGGCTGGTCGATGCATACTGGTCGAGGAGAACGGAGCGCACCGGCAGATACCAGTAGATCCCACTCGCGACGTCGGCGATGGATGAATACGGGCTGTCGAGAATGACACCCGAAACCTGGCGTTTCGCTGCCACTTGGACGGCGATGCCAGAGCCGAGCGACTCGCCGAATAGAACCAAGTCGGCCGCTGCAACGCCCTTGGACCGCAGTGCGTCATACGCCAACAGAGCGTCGGCAACATTGTCGGTCTCCGTCGGTGAGCCCGGGTTGCCCGAGAAACCGCGATACGAGGGGGCGTAAAATCCCCACCCCTCGGCGCGGAAGAGGCGATAATAATGCGCGCGCTGGGCAATCGTGCCGGAGTTGCCATGGAACATCAGCAGCGTCGGCTTGCCCGGTTGAGCCACACTGTACCAGGCGACGAGCCTCAGCCCATCGGCCGTCGTCAGCCACTCCTGTGTCACGTCGGCAAATCCGCCTTGGGCCGGTGTCTGCATGAAGCCGCCCGCCGGATAGAGCAGTTTGCGCTGGAATACACTGAGGCCGACAAACAGCACGAGCCAGGCGATGGCGACAGCTCGGCCGATGCGAAAGGCGAGGTCAAAAGTCGAATTCTGACGCCAAGCAGTCATGATCGAACTCCGGTTCAGTGCATCCTGCATCGGCGACGTTGCCGGCCGATTGACGGATGTGGTTCAGAAAACATGACCGGTCGTGCGGGAGAGACCCGACGCTGACGACGGCATGGCACCACTCTATGGCAAACTGCTGTTAACCGCGCTGTGACACCAATGGGCCGTGGGCGGGCTGCGTGTCGAACGCCCGAGCGAGTTCGGATGGGTGTGAAAGTCAAACGCGAGCGGCCGGACCAACGGCGTCACCACCGGGTGACGGCGCCGTTGTACTGCGCCGTCGGCGGGCATACGCTGCGGGCGACCGATTGGAGCCTCGGCGGATTGCGCCTCGACGGCTATCCAGGGACGTTGCCGCGCCCGGGCGATGCGGTTGATCTGCATCTCTCGCTGCCGTTTCAGGGATTTGACGTCTCGTTCACGTGCAAGAGCGAAGCGGTCCGCAACGACCCGGCGACGCGGATGTTCGCTGTCCAGTTCACGGAAATCGGCGAGCGCGAACGCGAGCTGATGCAGCATTTCCTGGAAGAGCTCGTCCGCGGCGCGATGGTGGACGTGCAGGACACGATCCAGCGCATCGACGTGCCGGTGACGCCGGCGTCGCTCGAGCCGACGAAATCGCGTTCGGCCGAGGTGCCGATCAGGCGCTGGCCGATCAAAGCCATCGCCATGACAGCCGTGTATGGCGTGATCGGTGTGACCATTTTCGCCTATACGGCGCTGCTCGCCTATTCGAACTTCTATCGGCTGGAGGTGCAGACAGCGGTCATCTCGGCGCCCGTGGAAGCCGTGGCGAGCCAGGCCGAGGGGCAGGTTCAGTGGTCTGGGGCGAAGCCCGGCGATAGTGTTTCGGCGGGTGACGTCGTCATTCGCGTGGTCGACAACCAGATCGAGCGGGAAATCGAAGTCGCCGCCATCACCGTCAAGGAAAAGGCGACGCAGCTGACATTTCTCAAGCAGCGTCTCGACGACGAGCATGCGCGCATGCGGAGTTTTTCAACGGTTACGGCCAAGACGCTCGAACAAGTGAAGCTCGAGATGGAAGGGTTGCAGGCGCAGGTGCAAGCCGCCGAGCAACAGCATGGCCGCTTTGCACATCTGCATATGAAGGGCTACACGACGGACGCAAAGCTCGAGGATGCCGAAAAGACACTCGCGACTTTGCGCAAATCGCTTGAAGCCAAACGCGTCGAACTCGTCAGCCAGCTGCGGCTGGCGGTGC
>JANOAW010000972.1:0-6183 GCA_031411355.1 Hyphomicrobiaceae bacterium
AGAATGGCCCGTTCGTTGCGCTCAACATGGCGGCGATCCCGCGCGAACTGATCGAGAGCGAGCTGTTCGGGCACGAAAAGGGCGCGTTCACGGGCGCCCAACTGCGGGCATCCGGCCGCTTCGAACAAGCCGAGGGTGGCACGCTGTTTCTGGACGAGATCGGCGACATGCCACTTGAAGCCCAGACCCGACTTTTGCGCGTTCTGCAGGAAGGCGAATACACGACCGTCGGCGGCCGCACGCCGATCAAGACCAACGTGCGCATCGTCGCCGCCACACACCGGGATCTGCGCGTGCTGATCCAGCAAGGCACGTTCCGAGAAGATCTGTATTATCGCCTCAACGTCGTTCCGATGCGTCTGCCGCCATTGCGCGAGCGCCTCGACGACATCGGCGACCTCACGCGTCACTTCCTGCGCCAAGCCGGCAAATCGGGGCTCGGCCAGAAGTCCATCGAGCAGCCGGCGATCGAACGCATGAAGCGCCACCAATGGCCGGGCAATGTGCGCGAACTCGAAAACACCGTGCGTCGGATCGCGGCGCTCAACCCGGAAGACACCATCACGGTGGCGATCATCGACGCTGAACTCGTCTCGTTGATGAAACCATCGGCGATCCAGTCGGTGTCGACGAGCGGCTTTACGACCGACGTCGGCGATCGCTCACTGTCCGAGCACGTCGAAGCCCATCTGGCTCGCTATTTCGCCGGCTTCGGCCGTGATTTGCCGCCGCCGCAGTTGTATGATCGCATCCTCGCCGATATCGAGCGCCCCTTGATCATCGCCTCGCTGACGGCAACGCGTGGCAACCAGATCAAAGCCGCCGAACTGCTGGGCCTCAATCGCAATACGCTGCGCAAAAAGATCCGCGACCTCGACATCACCGTGTTTCGTGGCAGTGGTGGCTGACAGCCAGGCGCCGCACCACACTTGCCCCGCCGCATTAATCCGGCTGTCACTTGCCCGGCCACATGCGCCGCAAAACACCACCGTCGCCATTGACGTGATGCGACATCGCCGCGACCGCGTGCGCAAGGGCCAACGCAGCCAGCGCATAGGCGAGCCAGCGGTGTGCCGATTTTGCGACCGGTTCGAAAGTGGGCGACACCGGCAGATGCGGCCACTCGAATAAGCCATAGACGAGCGTCGGCAACCCGAGTGAGCTCGACGACGCCACAAGCCAGCCGGCAATCGGCACCGCCACCATCATCAAATAAAGCAGCGCGTGCACGAGCCGCGACGCAGTCACCCGCCAGGACGAAGTCGCAGCCGGCAGCGGCGGCGGCACATGCGCCAGCCGCCAGAACACCCTGACAATCGACAGCACGAGAACCGTCAGCCCCGTGCTCTTGTGCCATTGATAGACCGAGAACGCGCGCACGAACCGGTCGGGATCGTCGATGGCCGGCACCATCCACAGACCCGTCACGATCTGCCAGACGATGAGCACTGCGATCGACCAATGCAGGGCGATCGCAATGCCGGTGTAGCGGGTGTCGGTGAGGTTTCCCCTCACGCACCCATCAACCGTGTCAGCTCAGTCTCGATGGCGGCGCCCATTTCGGCTGTGCCGACCTGGCGCATGTTGGGCTGCATGATGTCACCGGTGCGGAATCCCTGCGCGAGTGTACCGGTGATGGCTTTGTCGATCAGATCGGCTTCCTTGGGCATATCGCACGAGTAGCGCAAAGCCATGCCATAGCTGGCAATCGCTGCGATCGGGTTCGCGAGGCCTTTGCCGGCGATGTCGGGCGCCGAGCCGTGCACGGGCTCATAGAGCGATTTGCGGCGACCTGTCTTGGGATCGGGCGCACCGAGCGAGGCCGATGGCAGCATGCCGATCGAGCCGGTCAACATGGCCGCTTCGTCAGACAGCATGTCTCCGAACAGGTTGTCACACACGATGACGTCGAATTGCTTGGGATTTCGCACGAGTTGCATGGCGCAGGCGTCGGCCAGAATGTGCTCCAGTTTGATGTCTTTGGCTTCTTTGGCATGCACGGCGGTGACCACCTGGTTCCACAACACGCCAGTGCGCATGACGTTGCGCTTCTCGGCGGAGTGGACCGTGCCTTTGCGTTTGCGGGCGAGGTCGAAGGCCACCCGCGCGATGCGCTCGATTTCGCTGGTCGTGTACACCGTCGTATCGACCGCCCGTTGCTGGCCGTCTTCGAGCGTCACCATTTCCTTTGGCAGGCCGAAATATGTGCCGCCTGTCAGTTCGCGCAGGATGAGAATGTCGAGCCCCTCGACCAGCTCGCGCTTCAGTGACGAAGCCTCGGCGAGAGCAGGATAGCAGATCGCCGGCCGCAGGTTAGCGAACAGGTCCAGATCTTTGCGCAGGCGCAGCAGGCCCGCTTCGGGGCGCTTGTCGTAGGCGACCTTATCCCACTTCGGCCCACCGACCGCGCCGAAGATGACGGCGTCGACCTTGTGCGCCTTGGCAACCGTTTCATCGGTTACGGGAATGCCGTGTGCATCGATGGCAGCGCCGCCGACCAGCGCCGTCTCAGTCGAGAATTGGACGCGGCCCTTCTTGCTCAGCAACGCGATGACGCGACTGACTTGCGCCATGACTTCGGGGCCGATGCCGTCGCCGGGAAGGAGAAGCAAAGATTGCGTCGACATGGGATACCTGAGGGTCGTTGGGGAGATGCGTGCGCGGGTCTGTTAGCTGCACTGGTCGGAAGCATCAAGGACACTCGCCTCCGCAGTCGAGAAAATCGGACGTGGCCTCTTGAACGCGGCCGTTCCGGCTCCAAATACCGTCTCGTGCACGCCAAACCGGGTGCGCAGCCTGAAACAGCCGGGCCCCACGGGCCGGCCCTACGCGTCGCTCCAAGGAGGACTTCCACATGCGTCCGTTAGATTTCGCTCCCCTGTATCGCTCGACCATCGGCTTCGACCGCTTTGCCTCTCTATTCGATCAGGCGGCTGGTCTTGATGAGGGCACGGGCTATCCGCCCTATAACATCGAGCGCCTCGGTGAGACCGAGTATCGCATTACGATGGCCGTTGCCGGTTTCGCCCGCAACGAGATCAAGATCGAATTGAATGGTGACGCCTTGACCGTTACGGGAGAGAAAGTCGCCGACGAAAAGTCTCGGCAATTCTTGCACCGTGGTATCGCCGGCCGCACCTTCTCTCGCCGCTTCCAAATAGCCGACCACGTCGAAGTGAAGGGCGCCGATTTGAAGGACGGCCTGTTGCACGTCGATCTCGTGCGTAACGTGCCTGAGCGGTTGAAGCCGCGCACGATCTCGATCAGCTGCGCGTCAAATGACGCTAAAGCGCCGGCCCAGATCGACGTCGCGGCATGACGTGACGAGCGAGCAGCCTCGACATCCCGGAAACATCGGCGCGCGCTGATGTTATCCGGGAACGTCACTCGGTCCAGTGGAGGCACTATGCCTCCGCGCGCCGTTTGCTCCTGTTAAACATTTCAACCGCGGGGATTACATACCCGGATAATTTGGCCCCCCGCCGCCCTCGGGAACGGTCCAAGTGATATTCTGGCTCGGGTCCTTGATATCGCATGTTTTGCAGTGCACGCAATTCTGTGCGTTGATCTGAAAGCGTGGACCAGTCGCTTCCTGGATGACCTCATAAACTCCAGCTGGGCAATATCGCTGAGCCGGCTCGGCAAATTCGGGCAGATTAACTGCGATCGGTATGTTTGGGTCCGTGAGTTTTAAATGCGCCGGCTGATCTTCCTCGTGATTGGTGCCGGAGAAGGACACACTCGTCAAACGATCGAAGGTCAGGATGCCGTCGGGCTTTGGATACGCGATCGGCTTGAAACGAGAAGCCTTGCCTGTTGCTGCGGCGTCGTTTTTCTGATGCTGCAGCGTCACCCCGAAGCCGACGCCGGAAATCAACGTGTTCATCCACATGTCGACTGCGCCGAGCATGACACCGGCGTAAGTTCCCAAGCGTGACCACAGCGGCTTTACATTGCGCACGCGCTTAAGATCGTCGGCGATCGGGCCGTTGCGCACGGCCGTTTCGTAGGCGTCGAGGCGATCGTGCGCGCGCTCGGCGGCGATGGCGTCGAACGCAGCCTCGGCGGCATGGATGCCCGACAGAATAGCGTTATGGCTGCCCTTGATGCGCGGAACATTGACAAAACCAGCCGAACAGCCGGTCAAGACGCCGCCCGGAAACACGAGACGAGGCACAGATTGCCACCCTCCCTCCGTAATGGCGCGCGAACCGTACGCAACGCGCTTTCCGCCTTCGAACGTCTTCGACACAAGGTCGTGCGTTTTGAAACGTTGAAACTCGTGAAACGGAGACAGGTATGGATTGGCATAGTTCAGATGCACCACAAATCCGACCGAGACGAGGTTCTTGCCGTAATGATACAAAAACGAACCGCCACCTGTCTTCGCGTCAAGCGGCCATCCAAACGAATGCTGCACTAAGCCGGGTTTGTGGTGCTCTGGTTTGACTTCCCACAGCTCCTTGATGCCGATGCCATATTTCTGCGGCTCGCAGTCTTTGTCCAATGCGAATTTCGCGATCAACTGTTTCGCGAGCGAGCCGCGCACGCCCTCGGCAATGATCGTATATTTGCCGCGCAGTTCCATCCCGCGCGTGAACCGGTCGGTCGGCTTGCCGTCTTTGCCGATCCCCATATCACCGGTCGCAACGCCGACGACGGCACCCTCTGCGTCGTAGAGAACTTCAGCTGCGGCAAAGCCGGGATAAACTTCGACGCCAAGCTCCGCCGCTTGGTCACCGAGCCATTTGCAAACAGCACCCAGCGAGCCGACGTAGTTGCCGTGATTGTTCATCAACGGCGGCATGGCGAAATTGGGCAGACGGAGCACGCCCGCTGCGCCGAGCACATAGAACCTGTCGTCGACCACTTGGGTCTCGAGAGGGCAACCCTTGGCCTTCCAATCGGGAATTAGTCTGTTCAAGCCGATTGGATCGATCACCGCTCCCGAAAGTATGTGGGAGCCGATCTCCGAGCCCTTTTCGAGCACGACCACCGAAAGATCGTGCCCTCGTTCGACCGCCAGTTGCTTCAATCGGATGGCCGTCGCAAGTCCCGCCGGCCCACCGCCGACGATGACCACGTCGAAATCCATTGCGTCGCGCGCGGGGAGGTCATCGGCCATTGATATCGTACCCTGAAAAAATCGCACGTCGATTACGAGCGAGCTGACGTACGCGTCAAGGCAGCGGTTGGCCGCAGACTGCAGTGAAGGGTGGAGCGCCTTATCGTGTGTTGACCCGTCGTTGGCGCGTTATTGCCCATGCTCGATCATCATCGCGTGACGCCGCACCGTGCCATAACACTCGCAACATGCGGCTTCGAGTCCGGAGCGGTCTCGGATGTTGATCGTACCGCGCCGATACCCGATACAGCCGGCGAGTTGCAGCGACGCCGCGGCAACCGACACCGTGGCCCGGTTCGCGCCCAGCATGCCGGCAAGGAATTCGTGCGTCAGATCGAGCCGCTCCGTCCCGCCCCGATCACTCATCTCCAAGAGCCAACGAGCCAATCGGGCTTCGACAGAATGCAGCGCGTTGCATGCCGCGGATTGCTGGACCTGAGCCAAGGTCATTTGGGTGTATCGGATCAATAGATCGCGCAGGACAGGATGACTGTCACATTGCTCGCGTAACCATGTCACTGCGATGCGGGACGCCCGACCTCCGACTTGCACCATGCAACGCCCGGTCGCCATCGGATGACCCATACTGGCGAGCGTGCCAAACGCGCCTTCCCGCCCTATCGTTGCCGTCTCAATCTGCACACCATCCGCGAGAACAGTCAGTAACGACAGCACGCAATCTTCGGGAAAATACACGAAATCAAACAAGTCACCTGCATCGTAAATGACGCGGGCAGGTTCCAAGTCGACCAAATCGAGAGATGATTTGGTGGAAGGAAGCAGCGCAAATATCTTCAGCAACAAGATATTCTGCAATTTCTGCACCGGGACCTCGTCTCTCGACCGACATGGCTGTGCGATCTGTCCGATCAGATCACGACGCCCCGGTGCGAGCGGTCACTGGAGCCGTATTCGACCCGAATTCTTCAACTGAGCCGACCGACAATAATTCACCCAGTCGTCCGCGCGCGCGGTTGACACGGCTCTTCATTGTCCCCACGGCACAACCGGAAATAACGGCAGCTTCTTCATAAGAGAAGCCGACGGCTCCGACCAGA
>JANOAW010000973.1:0-16451 GCA_031411355.1 Hyphomicrobiaceae bacterium
CCGGCAGCCGTCGCAGCGCTGGGTGTCGGCTCGGCTGGCCCGGTCGCAGGTTTCGTGTCGGCGGGTTTCGCCAGGATTGTTTTGGGCTGGGATGGTTTGGTCTGGGTTGTCTTCGTCTGGGCCGGAACCGCTTGGGCCGACGCAGATCGCGGCTGACCCGATGCCGCCGTTGACGCGACCATGAGTGCCAGACACGACACCGCTGGGATGACCGATGACCACACTGTCCGAGGGATCATGACGCAGCACCACTTTCGATCAGTGACAATGGTTCTAAGGCAAGCCCGGTCCAGGATGCAATCACTGTTCCGTGTCGCAACCGGCACCAATTGCTGAACAAAAACCTTGTCTCCGCGCAAAAAATAGGCGACGGTCGACTTGTTCCGAGGGGTGCCGGCGGTAGCCGGCTGAGAGTGGCACACATCCCGTGCCTCATCCTTTGAACCTGATCCGGGTCATTCCGGCGAAGGGACGGACACGCATCGGTCGATCGCAGTTACATGCAGTCACACCTGACGTCGACCACACCAAGCGCGACGACGCGCTGGTCGAAGTCGACCGGATGCGCAACCCCTGAGCCACTGTCCCGGTTCCAGCCGCTACTCGTTCAGGAGCCGATCGCATGCAGAAGCTCGTTCAAGCCGCGTCGATAGCAGCGCCTCGGGTCACGACGGGACCTATCACTGGCTCACACAAGGTTTACGGCGCGCCACCCAATGCCACAGACGTGCGCGTGCCGTTCCGCGAAATCACGCTCGCCGCCTCCGCCAACGAGCCGCCTGTGCGCGTGTACGATTCTTCCGGCCCCTATACCGATCGCGGCGCCGAGATCGACGTTGACAAAGGCTTGCTGCGGCATCGCACGGCTTGGGTCGTCGAGCGCGGCGGCGTCGAGCCGTATGTCGGTCGCGAGATCAAGCCCGAGGACAACGGTAACGTCTCCGGCAAAGCAGCCGCGCGTGAATTCGAGATTGAAGCACTGCCGCTGCGTGGCCTCCCCGGCCACCCTGTGACCCAATACGAATTTGCCCGCGCGGGTATCGTCACCAAGGAAATGATCTACGTCGCGCATCGCGAAAATCTGGGCCGACAGGCAGCACTCGCTGAGGCAAGCGAGAAACTGGCGGACGGCGAAAGTTTCGGCGCCAGTCTGCCGGCGCACATCACGCCTGAGTTCGTGCGCGACGAGATCGCCCGCGGCCGCGCCATCATTCCAGCCAACATCAATCCCGCCGAATTGGAGCCGATGATCATCGGCCGCAACTTCCTCGTCAAGATCAACGCAAATATCGGCAACTCCGCGGTATCGTCGTCGGTGGAGGAAGAGGTCGACAAGATGGTGTGGGCGATCCGGTGGGGCGCGGATACGGTCATGGACTTGTCGACCGGGCGCAACATCCACACCACGCGCGAATGGATTATTCGCAACAGTCCGGTGCCGATCGGCACGGTGCCGATCTATCAGGCGCTCGAGAAGTGTGGCGGCGACCCCGTCAAGCTGACCTGGGAAATGTACCGCGATACACTCATCGAGCAGTGCGAACAGGGCGTCGACTACTTCACCATCCACGCCGGGGTGCGCCTCGCGTATGTCCCGCTGACCGCAAACCGCGTTACCGGCATTGTCTCGCGCGGCGGCTCGATCATGGCCAAATGGTGCCTCGCACATCACAAGGAAAGCTTCCTTTATGAGCATTTCGACGAGATTTGCGACATCATGCGGGCCTACGACGTTTCGTTTTCGCTCGGTGACGGCTTGCGTCCCGGCTCGATCGCAGATGCCAACGACCGCGCGCAGTTCGCCGAATTGGAGACGCTCGGTGAGCTGACGCAACGTGCCTGGGCCAAGGGCTGCCAGGTGATGATCGAGGGGCCCGGCCACGTGCCGATGCACAAGATCAAGATCAATATGGACAAGCAGCTGAAGGAGTGTGGCGAGGCGCCGTTCTATACGCTCGGGCCGCTCACGACCGATATCGCGCCGGGCTATGATCACATCACGTCCGGGATCGGGGCTGCCATGATCGGCTGGTTCGGCTGTGCCATGCTCTGCTACGTCACGCCGAAGGAGCATCTCGGTCTCCCCGACCGCGACGACGTCAAGATCGGCGTCATCACCTACAAGATCGCAGCCCACGCGGCCGATCTCGCCAAAGGCCACCCGGCCGCGCAGCTGCGCGACGACGCCATCTCGCGTGCACGCTTCGATTTCCGCTGGGAGGACCAGTTCAATCTCGGCCTCGATCCCGACACGGCGCGCGCCATGCATGACGAGACGCTGCCCAAGGACGCGCACAAGGTCGCGCACTTCTGCTCGATGTGCGGGCCGAAGTTCTGTTCGATGAAGATCACGCAGGACGTGCGCGACTATGCGGCGAAGCAGAACGAAAAAGCCGCCGGCATGGCCGAGATGAGCGATAAATTCCGCGACATGGGTGGGCAAGTCTACGTCGACGCCGAACGTGTCAAAGCGAGCAACGAGGCGCTGGGGTGAGTTTGACGGTGACAGACGCGGTTGCAGACCCGGTTCAACATCTGGCGTCCGCCTGTGCGAAACTGCGCGCAGCCGCGCCTCGCGTACAGTGTCTCACCAACACCGTCGCGCAGGCGTTCACCGCCAATTGTCTGCACGCGCTTGGTGTTCGCGCGTCGATGGCGACTCATCCGGCCGAGGTGCTCGATATGACGCTGTCGGCTGATGCCGTCCTGATCAATCTCGGCACCCTCGACGCTGCGCGTGTGGATGCCATGGGCGTGCTTCTCGATGATCCGCGGTTGCGGACCAAGCCGCTCGTCCTCGATCCCGTGTTCGTGCAGGTGTCGGCGCTGCGGGCCGCGTGGATGCGGCGCATTCTCGCGCTCGATGGTGTCATCGTTAAAGGCAATGCCGATGAGATGCGCGCCGTGCGTGATTGTATGCGTGACGGCGGCGGGCGGTACGCCACACTCGTCACGACGGGGGTGGTCGATCGCATCGAACATTGGAACGGCTCGACCCGCCACGTCGCGCACGGACATGCCTACATGGCGCAGGTGACCGGGCTTGGCTGTGCCGCTGGCGCAGCGATTGCGGCCTTTGCCGTGATCGAACGCGATCTGATGCTGGCGGCGGCCACGGCTCTCACGGCCTTTGGCATCGCCGGCGAACGAGCGGCGGCGATGTGCTCGGGTCCCGGATCGTTCGCAGTGGCCTTCATCGATCAACTCGCAAATCTGGATAAGTTTCGATGACACGATCGTTTGCCGGCATCTACGCCATCCTCGACGCCCAGATCCTGCGCGGCCGCGATCCCGCAGATCTGGTTGCCGCCGCGGTCCGTGGCGGCGCATCGACCATTCAAGTGCGCGCCAAGACGATGTCGACACGTGACTTCGTCCACCTGGCTGAACGCGCGCGGGCGGGAGCCGGCAGCGTACGTGTGCTGATCAACGACCGGCTCGACGTCGCCTTGGCCTCCGGCGCGGACGGTGTGCACATCGGGCGTGACGACATGGATGCGGCGACGGCCCGCCGATTGCTCGGTGCAGGCAAGATCATCGGTGTCACCATCAAGTCGTCGAGCGACTTCGCAGCCATCGCCGGAAATGTGGACTATGGCTGCATCGGCGGTGTATTTGCGACGCGTCACAAGGACAACCCGGACGCGCCCGTCGGCATCGAGGGCTTCAAGGCTCTGCGACGCGAAGCCCGCCGCTTGCACCCACACCTGCCGATGGGTGCCATTGCCGGCATCACCCCAGACAACGCGGGAGCGCTCGCGACGGCTGACGCAGATTTCGTCGCAGTCGTCGGCGCGGTGTTCGCAACCGACGCGGTCGAACACGCCACCCGGGCTTTGGCGACGGCCTTTGCCGCCGGACGGGTGTCATGACCGAGCCCGTCATCGCCATGACCATCGCGGGATCCGACTCGGGCGGTGGTGCCGGCATTCAAGCCGACCTCAAGACGTTCGCTGCGTTCGGCGTCTACGGCACCAGCACGATCACGGCTGTGACCGCGCAGAATACCGTCGGCGTACAGGCCATTCATGCCGTGCCGGTCGGCGTCGTGGTGGCGCAGATACGCTCGGTACTGTCCGACATGGACGTCTGCGCGATCAAGATCGGCATGCTCGCGTCGGCTGAAATCGTCATGGCGGTCGCCGACGAGCTGGCGGCGAGCCGGGCCCGTCCGATCGTTCTCGACCCCGTGATGGTCGCGACGTCGGGTGATCGGCTGATCGCGCCGGACGCCGTCGATGCCTTGCGTCGGACACTGATGCCACGGGCCACCTGTCTGACGCCGAACCTGCACGAAGCCGCGCTGCTGACCGGCATGCCCGTCGCCACCAGCCTGCCCGAGATGGAGGCGCAGGCGATGGCGCTGCTCGCCTTTGGTGCGCGTGCGGTTCTGGTCAAAGGGGGGCATCGTGATGACGGCTGCGATGCTGTCGACGTGTTGGCGACGGCCGACGGCCTGATGCACGTCGGCGGGCCGCGTATCGACACGGCCAATACACACGGCACGGGATGTAGCCTGTCGGCGGCGATCGCTGCGGGCCTGGCTCTCGGCCATGATATCGCCGATGCAGTCGTCGTGGCGAAACGCTGGCTAACGGGCGCGCTCGTCGCGGCGCGCACGCATCGTCTCGGCGCCGGTCACGGCCCCGTCCATCACTTTCACGATGTGACTGTTCCGATCCGGCCGGTGCGCGCATGATAGTCAGATCGACACGTCGAACGATGCTGACTGCGACGCTTTCGGGGCTCGCCATGCCGGCGATCGCGCGGGCGGCCGAGCCGGCGCGGCGCTGGCGGTGCGCCACGTCGTGGGCACGCAACATGCCTGGGCCCGGCGTCTCGGCGCGGCGCCTCGCCGACACGATCACGACCATGAGCAATCGGGAACTGGTGGTCGACGTGTTCGCCGCCGGCGAACTCGTGCCGGCGTTGCAGGTGTTCGATGCGGTGTCGACGGGCGCGGTGGAGGTCGCGCACACGGCATCGTTGTTCTGGGGTGGCAAGATGCCGGCGGCACCTCTGTTCACGACGCAGCCGTTCGGTCTGACGTCCGATGAACACGTCGGCTGGCTCGACAGCGGCGGGCAGGCACTGTGGGACGAACTCTATGCCCCGCACGCGGTTCGCGCCTTCGTTGCCGGCAACACGGGACCGTCGTCGGCGGGATGGTTCCGGCGCGAAATCCGTTCCGTTGCCGACATGAAGGGTCTGCGTATCCGCGCGACGGGGCTTGGTGGCGAAGTCTATTCAGCGCTCGGCGCAACGGCTTTGGCGATCCCGCCCGCCGACACGTATGCCGCCTTGGAGCGTGGTGTGGTGGATGCCGTCGAACTGCTGGCACCGGCCAACGACCTGCCGGCCGGCCTCGACCGCATCGCCCGCCACCTCGTATTTCCGGGCTTCAACAAACCCAACGGCCCAAGCGAATTTTTGATCGGCGAGACGATCTGGCGGTCACTGCCACCACACTTGCAGAGCATCGTCGCAACCGCCTGCCGTGCGGAGCACGCCCGTGCTCTCGCTGAAACCGTCGCGGCCAATGCGGCGGCTCTCACCAAGCTCGCGGGCTCCGGCGTGGCGATCCATTGGCTCTCAGACGACGTGCTCGCGGCCGCGCGCACGGCGGCCACCGTCGTGCTCGAGCGTGTCGCAGCCAGCAGTCCGCTGGCCGCGCGGATCGTCACCAGTCAGGCCGAATATCAGAAAACCACAGCCACCTGGCAGCGCGTGATCGCGGCTGGTCGGGCGGCACCGAGAGCGCCATAATCGACGACGTAATCTACACAGCGCGAGCCGACGTGACGGAGGCCAACCATGACCGCGACCACACCAAAACCATTGCGACTGGGTATCAACATCGACCACGTCGCGACCGTACGCAATGCGCGTGGCGGCCGTCTGCCAGATCCGGTGCGCGCGGCGCTGCAGGCGATCGAGGCCGGCTGCGACGGCATCACGGCACACCTGCGTGAAGATCGTCGGCACATCACCGATGACGACATCTCGCGTTTGAAGGCTGCGATCACGAAGCCGCTCAATTTCGAGATGGCCGCGACCGCCGAGATGATCGGCATCGCCCTGCGCACCAAGCCGCACGCGTGCTGCCTCGTGCCCGAGAAGCGCGAGGAACGCACGACCGAGGGTGGGCTGGATGTCGTTCGCCTGCACGACGTCCTGAAGCCGATGATTGCGGACCTCGCGAGCAACGGCAGTCGTGTGTCGTTGTTCATCGAGCCGGACGCGCGCGCAATCGATGCCGCGGCCTCGCTGCAGGCACCCGTGGTCGAGCTGCACACCGGCACGTATTGCCACGCGGTCGCCGACGGCCGTGTCGAGGCGGCACATCGTGAGTTGCTTCGGATCGCTGCGGCAGCCCGGCAGGCAAACTCCCTCGGCATCGAAGTGCATGCCGGTCACGGTTTGACGTTCGACTGCGTCGGACCGATCGCAGCGATGGGCGAAATCGTCGAACTCAACATCGGCCATTTTCTGATCGGCGAAGCCATTTTTGTCGGCTTGCCGACGGCCATACGCCAAATGCGCGCGGCCATGGACGCGGCGCGGGGCAGCATCGAGACGGCGCGCGGAGCCGCGTCGTGAACGCCGGCGCGCGCATCGCCGTCACCCTCGGTGATCCCGTCGGCATCGGACCCGAGATCGTCGCCAAGTGTCTGACGGCATCGGCGATGCGATGTCAGCCGACCGTTATCGGCAGTGCGGCAGCGGTGCGCCGGGCACTCGCCGACTGTGGATCGACATGGCGTGTACGGGTGGTCGAAACGCCGTCTGCGGCGGCTCTGCCACAAACAATAGACGTGATCGACGTCGGCCCACCCCTGGCTGATCTGGCAATGGGTAGGGTCGATGCCCGCGCCGGCCGCGCGTCATTTGAGTATGTCGAGCGCGCGATCGATCTGGCACTCGCGGGCGCGATCGATGCGATGGTCACGGCGCCGATCAACAAGGAAGCCTGGCACGCGGCGGGTATCGACTATCCCGGTCATACCGAACTGCTGGCGGCACGCTGCGGCGTCGACGATTTCGCCATGATGCTGTTCAACGACGACCTGAAGGTGGTGTTGGTGTCGATCCACGTGCCACTGCGCACGGCGGTCGATCTCGTCACCATCGAGCGCGAGCTGCGCATCATCCACCTCGCCGACAAGGCCATGCGCGACATGGGCGTATCATCGCCACGTGTCGCTGTGGCCGGCTTGAACCCGCACGCGGGCGAGGGTGGTTTGTTCGGCCACGAGGATCAAACGATCATCGCCCCAGCGATCGCAGCTGCGCGGGCAGATGGCATCGATGCGAGCGGTCCTTGGCCGGGCGACACAGTGTTCATGCAGGCGCGTCAAGGCCGCTTCGACGTCGTCGTGGCGCAGTATCATGACCAGGGGCTGATTCCGCTCAAGTACCTTGGCCTCGACACGGGCGTGAACGTGACGCTGGGCTTGCCGTTCTTGCGCACCAGCGTCGATCACGGCACGGCATTCGACATTGCCGGCAAGGGCGTTGCCGATCCATCGAGCCTGCGCGTGGCCATCGAGCAGGCGGAGCAGTCGACGCGGTCGCGCGGCGCGGCCCGGATTACGCCGCAGCCTTGAACGTCACGACCAGCACGTCACGATAGGCAGCGCGTGCCGCGTCGACGGGCACGACCGGCGTCACGCCGTGATAGACCCGGTGATCGTCGATGAAGGCTGCATCGAACGGCTGGCTCAAGGTGAACGTACCGAGAGGCGTGCCGTCGGGGCCCGCGATCGTGGTCACGCCACTGGCGATATTCTCGCGCCTGATCATCAGGACCAGCACGAAGTCGACGCCGTCTCGATGCGCGCCCTCCGGCGTCGGTTGGCCGCGCTCGTCCGCACGCGCCTCTATGCGAAACTGATGCAGTTCGATCGCCCAACTGCGATGCGCGCTGGCGGCCTCGAACAGCGAGCGGCAGGAGCGCAGGATGGTATCGAGTGATTGCGTGGCCCACGTCGTATCGGCCACGGGTACGAACCACCGCTCGATGCCACCGTTCAAACTATTGTAGTCGAGACCTTGATAGTGCGGCCCATGTGGCGATCGCCGGATCGGCTCGCCGGGGCGCGCACGCGCAAGCGCATGCCGCCGCCGCCGATATCGCCCACCGTCGGCCATGTAGCCATCGACCGCCAGATCATCCCAACTGGCAGCAAACGCGCTCCAATCGACGAGCGGCCCGACCGCCTCGAAGGCACGACGAACCGGCGCCGCCTCGACCAGCGCAAATCCACCCTCGATCAATGGTGTCATGAAGTCGGAAGTCTGCGTCATGTCACTCATCCGCGCCGGAGCTGCCGTATCATCGATCGCCGCCAAAGTGCGATCCGAAGGCGCTTGTCATCGCATGTATCGACCCTTTTTATCCATGGCATCGCGTCTGCGCTCAGCGGCGAGGTCCCATGCGCCTCAGGGGGCGTTGCTTGCGGCATTGGGAAAAAACAAATGTCGTCCGTCGATGGTGAAGGTCTTGATGGCGTTCTGGCCGTCGACCGAGACGAGCCAGTCGACGAACATCTGGCCGAGACGCGCCTTCACGCTCGGGTGTTTGTCCGGATTGACCAGCATGACGCCGTATTGATTGAACAGTTTCGCGTCGCCTTCGACCGCGACCTCGAGTTCGCCCTTGGCTTTGAAGGCGATCCAGGTTCCCCGATCGGCAAGCACATAGGCGTTCATGGCCGCCGCCATGTTGAGCGCAGCTCCCATGCCCTGCCCGATCTCGCGGTACCAACCAGGCTTGGTCGCCGCCGGGTCGAGGCCGGCCGCCGACCACAGTGCGCGTTCGGCCGCATGCGTGCCGCTTTTGTCGCCACGTGACACGAACGGTACGGCGCGACGTTCGATCGACTGCAGCGCGGCCACGATGTCTTTGCCGCCATTGATGTGCGCCGGATCGCCTTTGGGTCCGATGAGAACGAAGTCGTTGTACATGACGTCGAACCGCCGGACGCCAAAGCCACCTGCGATGAATGCCACCTCCTGCGCCGTATCGTGCACCAGCACCACATCGGCGTCGCCCCGCCGGCCGGTGTCGAGGGCTTGGCCGGTACCCTGTGCCACGACTTTGACGGCGATGCCGGTTTTGGACGTGAAAATCGGCAGAATATGGCCGAACAAGCCCGAATCCTGTGTCGATGTCGTCGACGCGACGACGATGGACTTTTCCTGCCCTGCCGCCGTCAAAGGAGCGAAGATCAAGGCGAGAGCCAAGGCGACATGGCTGCGTTTCATGGCACCGGTCCGTCCTCCAGAACGAGATCACCGGCAATGAAGCGCCGCGCCGCTGAACTTGCCGGATCAGCGAAGAATTGGGCCGTCGGTGCATGTTCGGCGACACGACCTCCGATCAGAAGAACGATGTCACCCGACAACCGACGCGCTTGCCCGATGTCGTGCGTGGCGAACACGACCTTGACGCCCGAGCGCGCGATCGACGCGATTAAATCTTCGACGATTTTGGTTTGTGCCGGATCGAGGCTGGCGGTCGCCTCGTCGAGCAGGAGCAACTGCGGCTCACGTGCAAGGGCGCGCGCAATGGCGAGACGTTGCTGTTCGCCGCCGGACAGGCGACGCGCGGGTCGATGTGCGAGGCGCGCAAGATCCACCCGCTCGAGAAGTGCGTCGATGTGCACGTGATCCGCGGCGCCACCCGCAGCCGTCAGGGCGAATGCCACGTTTTCAGCAACGGTGCGTCGCAGCATGACGGGTTTCTGGAACACGAAGGCTTGTCTCAGGTGTCCGACGTCGACCACGCCGGACACGGGCGAGATCAATCCCATGATGGCGCGCAGCAGCGTCGTTTTGCCTGAGCCGTTCGGCCCGATGACGGCTGTCGGGGCGCCGTGTCCCAATACCAGCGAAATGTCGCGCAACAAATCTAGCGCGGCCACACGAAACGTGGCGGCCTCGATGCGCACAAGCGGCGCCATATCGAGATCATCCCGCATGGCGTTCCGACCATTGCCGGAGTGTCCACACGAGGGCGTTGACGGCGAGGCCGAGGCCGACCAGCACCACGCCGAGACTGAGGGCGAGCGACAGATTGCCCTTCGACGCCTCGAGCGCGATCGCAGTCGTCATAACCCGCGTGTGCCCGTCGATATTACCGCCGACGATCATCACGGCGCCGACTTCCGCGGCCGCTCGCCCAAAGCCTGCGAGCAGGATGGTCGACAACGCGTAGCGCGCGTCCCAAAGGAGGGCACGCACGCGGGCTGCGGCACCGACCTGCATCGCCGTGAACTCGTCGCGGTATTCGGCCCAGATATCCTCGATCACCTGCCGCGTGAGTGCGGCGATGATCGGCGTAATCAATACGGCCTGCGCGATGATCATGGCCTTGGTCGTGAACAGGACGCCGAGAAAGCCGAGTGGACCCGAGCGTGACAGGACGAGGAAAACCAGCAAGCCGACCACGACCGGGGGCAGTCCCATCAGCGCATTGAGGGTCACCACGAAGACATGGCGACCGCGAAAGGTGGTCAACGCGACGAGGGCACCGAGCGGAAGGCCCACAAGGCCCGCAATCAGCGTCGCCGATAGCGACACCACGAGCGACAAACACACGATCGCGAACAACGACGGATCACCCGTGAGGATCAATGTCAGCGCATTCGGTGCGTCCACAGGGGCATCGTCTCACAGGCGGTTGACCGTTCCCTTCTCGCGTGTTTTGTTCGCCAAAGTCAATAAATGGAAACTGTGCAGCCAAATGCATATCAGTGCAGGTTTACAGCTGCTGACGACCGCTGAGGCGGCGGCCTATCTGCGCATCAAAGAGCGCAAGCTCTACGAACTGGTCGCGGACGGCGCGGTGCCCTGTACGAAAGTGACCGGCAAGTGGCTGTTTCCACGTGCCGATCTCGATCGGTGGCTGCTCGCCGGCATGGCGCGGCCCTTCGGCGTCGTTGCCGCAGATCCACCCCCGATCGTCGGCGGCAGCCACGACCCACTGCTGCAATGGGCACTCGTTGAAAGTCGTTCCGGTCTGGCCATTCTGCCCGAGGGCAGCGAGAGCGGCTATCGGCGCTTTCTCGCCGGCGAGGTGATCGCCGCGGCGATTCACTTCCACGATCTCGACGACCTCGGCAAAGATGCAAATGTCGAGGTGGTCGCCAAGGAGCCATCGCTCTATGACGCGGTCTTGGTGAGCTTCTGCGCGCGCGAACAGGGCTTGATTGTCGCCAAGGGCAATCCGAAACGCATCGGCAGCCTCGCTGCGGGGCAACGATCGGGTGCTAGGCTTGCGGTTCGGCCGGAGGGGGCGGGCGCGCAACAGTTGCTCCTCGCGCTGGCGCGACGGGATCGTCTCTCGATCGCGGATTTCGGACCGACGATTTTTGCCCCGACCGGTCCCGACATCGCGCAGGCAATCCGTGCGGGTCATGCGGATTTTGGCATTGCGACCCGCGCCGTCGCGGCCACGGGCGACCTCGATTTCGTGCCGTTGGTCACCGAACGATTCGACTTGCTGATGCGCCAGCGCGACAGCTACCGCGAGCCGTTGATGCGGCTGTCGGCCCTGCTGCGCGAGCCGCGTTTTGCCCAACGCGCGCTCGAACTCGGCGGCATCGATGTGTCCGAGGTCGGATCGATCCGATGGTCACCGTAGCGGCGTCGGACGTTGACGCACCGCCTGCGATCGCGCACGTCTGATGCTTCGATCAGCCGGCAGTGAAACCATGGCCACCCTCGACGTCCGACGTGTCACCAAGGCCTATGGGTCGCAGCCGGTCCTGCACGGCATCGACATCTCGATCCGGGACGGCGAATTCCTGGTGCTCGTCGGCCCGTCGGGATGCGGGAAATCCACGCTGCTGCGCATGATCGCGGGGCTCGAAAGCATCACCGGCGGCGACATCGCCATCGGTGGCAAGGTGGTCAATGATCTGGCCCCACGGGATCGCAACATCGCCATGGTGTTCCAGGACTATGCGCTCTATCCTCACAAGACGGTGGCCGAAAACATCGGATTCGGCTTGAAGGTGCGCAAGCTCCCGCCCGACGTGATCGCGCGTAAGGTCGATGAGGCCGCGAACATCCTGCAGATCGGGCACCTCCTGCTTCGACGACCCGGCCAATTGTCGGGCGGCCAGCGCCAACGCGTCGCCATGGGGCGGGCCATCGTGCGCGATCCGCAGCTGTTCCTGTTCGACGAACCGCTGTCCAACCTCGACGCCCAATTGCGCGCCGAGATGCGGCTCGAAATCAAGAAGCTGCACCAGCGTCTCAAGAACACGATCGTCTACGTCACCCATGATCAGGTCGAGGCGATGACGCTCGCGGACCGGATCGCGGTCATGCGTGCCGGCCACGTCGAGCAGCTTGGCACGCCCGATGAGATCTACAATCATCCGCGCACGCGCTTCGTCGCCGGCTTCACAGGCTCCCCACCCATGAACTTCGCTCCGTGTCGCGTCGGGGCCGAGGGCGCCGAAATCACGCTCGATGGTGGCATCCGATTGGCAATTCCGTCGGCTGCACGCGGACGCACGTCGGCCTGGGCGGGTAAGTCGGCGACGTTCGGCATCCGCCCCGAGCATCTGAGCCTCGATGGCCCCGACGCCGTGGATGCGAAGGTGGTGCTGACCGAGCCGCTCGGTTCGGAGACACTCGCGTTGGTTCGGATCGGCGACGTCGAAATGACCGGCCGCTTCGCCCCCGATGTCGGTCTGGCGGCGGGTCAGGATATCCGCCTGTCGATGGCTGTGGCCAAGGTACATATCTTCGACGCAGCCCCCGTCGAGCGAGCCGCTCACTGATCCGGCCACGTGGTCTCGCTCAGTTGGTCCGACGGCGCCGCGCAACAGCCCGCAGGATTTCGCCCTTGTCGATGCCGATACCCGGGCACGTCTTGTCCGTCTGCGGCACCTCGCGATGGAACAACAAGGCCTGCACGGGCAAGGTGAACTGGCGTTGCACGATGTCGATGACGGCGATGGTTGCCTCCAACTGCGCGCTCTCGAGGACATCGCAGCCAACGTCGAAATTGCCGATCATCTCGAACATGAACACGCCGACATTCATGCCGAAGCCGACGCTCGCGGGCGTACGGTTCCAATCGCGTCCACTCCAGATCGACCCGTCGGGTGCAATCGAGACATGCTGGGCGATATCGTCGAAGCCGCGTTCGTCGACATGGTGGCGCCGCATGGCCGCACAGCAGGCGCCCGAGCCGATCGCGTGCCACCGCGCGTGGTCGGGCGAGAACGTGTGATGCATGTCGACGCGCCAGATCTTTCGAGACCATGGGAAGCGTTGAATCGCATCGGCGAAGTCGGCGGTGTCGAGGGAGCGGTCAGGCATAGCTGAACCTGATCAGTCGGACGGGCGTGCGCAAGGGCGGTAGTTCAATCCATCCGCTCACGAGCAGGCGTGCGTGGCGGCCATGCATGAGGCGTGCATGCATCGCGGCACCTGTCGTGGTACGCCCCGGGGCCGCAATCGGGGGTACCATGACCGTCCAGAGTTCAGATGCCCAGATATCGGATACAGCGATCGATTCGGCGTACGCGAGGTGGCGATTGACGGCGTCGCTCTTGGCCGGCGCCATCGGCGGCGTCGGCATGTGGTGCATCGCCGTCGTGCTGCCGGCTGTGCAGGCGGAGTTCAACACCGCGCGCGGCGGCGCATAGTTTCCTTATACCATGACCATGCTCGGTATGGCCGTTGGCGGCGTCGTGATGGCGCGCATCTCCGACCGCTACGGCGTGCGCGTGGTCGTGGCGATCGGCGGCATCATGCTCGGAGTCGGTTTTCTGCTGGCATCGCAGGTGACGACGCTCTGGCAATTCGTGCTCGTGCACGGTGTGGTCATCGGCGCGCTCGGCGCGTCGACCACGTTCGGGCCGCTCGTCGCCGACATCACGCTCTGGCACCAGAAGCGTCGCGGTGTCGCTGTCGCGCTGGTGGCGAGCGGCAATTATCTGGCCGGCGCAGTCTGGCCGCCGCTGCTCGAATACGGGGTGTCGAACCACGGTTGGCGCACCACCTACGTCGCCGTCGCGGCCGCGTGCGTCGTCGGCATGGTACCGCTGGTGCTCGCCTTCCGCCGTCCTCCACCCCCGCAACCACCGCCCCCCGTGGTCGCCGCCGGCAGCATGATGGACCGCTCGCGCCCGCTCGGCATGACGCCCGGGACATTGCAAACGCTGCTGCTCATCGCGGGCATCGCCTGTTGCGTCGGCATGTCGATGCCGCAGGTCCACATCGTCGCCTATTGCGGCGACCTCGGCTACGGCACCAAAGCCGGCGCACAGATGCTCGCCCTGATGCTCGGCGCGGGCATTATCAGCCGCCTGATTTCAGGCTTCATCAGCGACCGCATCGGCGGCCTGCCGACATTGCTCCTCGGCTCCGCCCTGCAGGGGCTGATGCTGATGGCCTATCTGCCCTTCGACAGTCTAACCGCGCTCTATGTGGTGTCGTTCCTGTTCGGGCTGGTGCAGGGCGGCATCGTACCGAGCTACGCCATGATTGTACGTGATCTGTTCCCCGCCGACGATTGGCTCGCGACGCGCATGACGTCGGTCCTGATGATGACCGTCGCCGGCATGGCGCTGGGCGGCTGGCTGTCAGGCGTGATCTACGATCTCAGCGGCTCGTATCGGTGGGCGTTCCTGCACGGCGTCGCATGGAATTGGCTCAACCTCGCCATCGCGCTGTTCTTGTTCTATCGCCGTTTTCCGGGCGGGCGTGTGAAAGGGTGATGTTCACCTGTCGTTGCTAGAGTGAATGTTTGAGTGAACGAACCCACCGACGGTGGCCGAACCTCGTGCTAAGCCCGCAGCCATGTCCTATGAACTTGCCCTGATCATTGCCGCCATCCTGGTGCTGTTGGCCCTGTCGGCGTTCTTCAACGCCAGTGAAACCGGCCTGACGGCCGCGTCGCGTGCGCGCATGCACCAGCTCGAACAAGAAGGAAACACGCGGGCGGGGCAAGTAAACAAGCTGATGGCTGCGCCGGAAAAAATGCTCGGCGCGGTGCTGCTCGGCAATACGCTGGTGGACGTGTTGGCCGCGGCTTTGGCGTCGGCGTATGCCGCCAAGGTGTTCGGCGAAGTCGGCGTGATCTATTCGTCGGTGTTGTTGACGACCTTGATCGTGATCTTTTCAGCCGTGCTGCCCAAAACGTATGCTCTGACCAATCCGGACAAGGCAGCCCTGACCCTCGCGCCGATCATGCGTGGCGTCATCTGGCTGCTCACCCCCGCCACGGTGCTATTGCAGATCGTCGTGCGCGCCATTCTCAATCTGTCGCCCTCGACCAAGGACGACAAGGCCAACATTCTGGCGGCTCAGGAAGAGATTCGCGGCACCATCGAGCTGCAACAGAAAGAAGGCGCCGTGCATCGCAACGATGCCGAAATGCTCGGCGGCGTGCTCGATCTCGGCGACCTCACGGTGGAGGACGTGATGGTCCACCGCACCAAGATGGAGACCATCGACATCGATCAGTCGCCGCACGCCATCATCGACGCCGTTTTGAAGAGCCAATACACGCGTGTGCCGCTGTGGAAGGATCAGGCGGACAATATCGTCGGCATTCTCAACACCAAGGACCTTCTGGCGGCGCTGTCGGCGACCGGCTTCGCGCCCGAGAAGCTCGACATCAAGGCGCTCGCGCCCGCCCCCTGGTTCGTGCCCGAAAGCACGACGGCGCGCGCACAGCTGAACGCATTCCTGAAGCGCAAATCGCAGATGGCCCTCGTCGTCGACGAATACGGCGAAGTGCAGGGCTTGGTGACGCTCGAAGACATCCTGGAAGAAATCGTCGGCCAGATTTCGGACGAGCATGATACCGAGGGCGCGGCGGTGCGCACCCAAGCCGACGGCTCCGTCAATGTCGACGGCTCACTCGCCGTGCGCGACCTCAATCGGCAGATGGACTGGAATTTACCCGACGAAGAAGCGACGACGATCGCGGGCCTCGTCATTCACGAGGCGCAGACCATTCCCGAGCCGGGCCAGACGTTCACGTTCCACGGCTATCGCTTTGAAATTCTGCGCAAAAACAAGAACAAGTTGACCGCCCTGCGCATCCGACCAGTCACGGCGACGGCGCATCGCGGTGCTGCCCGAAATGCACCGACCGATGGCAAGACCAGCCAACCGACGCGCGGCGAAGGCGACGCCATGGACGGTGGTTGATCGGCTCACGGGCGGGGCTGGCTGCTTTCGACGTGGCGCTTGAAACTATTCAGGATGGATTGCCAGCCGCTTTTTTGCTGTTCGATCGCGTGCGTGCTCTCGCTCTCGAAAGCGACGCGCACCGTGACACCGTCGGCTGCGGGCAAAAATCGAACCTCCGCCGTGCGGTCGCCGAACGCGTACGCGATCAATTCGTGCGCGACGATCCGGGTGTAGACACCGGCGAAGTCGAAGCCCATGCTGCCGTCTTTGGCTTCCATGCGCGA
>JANOAW010000974.1:0-4756 GCA_031411355.1 Hyphomicrobiaceae bacterium
GGCCCGTGTGGCTCACCGCGTTTCGGTCGTGTGCCGGTCCGCCAATTGATGCTCTGATCCAACACCGACCGTCGGGCACTGGACGTGATGGGCCAAAAAGAGACATACCTCCATCGGTGTCACGGAAAGCGTTCGACGCCGCAGGCGGCGATCGCATATCCGGGATCTTGACCGCCCCGAGTAGGTCTCTACGTTTGCGGCTATGACAGCCTTTTTCCTCAAATCGTTCCACGTCTACATGACCGCGAGCAAGCCGCGCGGCGTCATCTACACCGGCATGTCGAGTGATCTCATCAAGCGCACGACCGAACACCGCGAACACCTTATCGACGGCTTTACAAAGCGCTATTGGGTTGATCGGCTTGTATATTTCGAAGCACATGAAACGGCAGATGCAGCGCAACGGCGCGAGTTTCTTTTGAAGCGTTGGCGGCGCGATTGGAAAGTCGAATTGATCGAAACGATGAACCCTACGTGGGCAGATCTGTTTCCCCAATTGCTCCGCCTGAACGGACATGAGCCCTGAACGTCACATCGATTTCGAGCGGTCAAGATCCCGGAATGCGATCAGCGCTCACGCGTCGATCGCATTCCGGGACACCGTGAGTGGATGTTTCTTGTGGGTCACTTTAGCCATTTTTTGTGACGGATTGACAACCACACGGGACCATGCAACCCCTTCAAGAAGGCAGACGCCGCCTGCCGCTCGCGCCGCAAGGTTTGGTGAAGGCGTCAAAGAATGCGCGATCCTTCCGACCATCAAGCGAATGGATCAGCAACGCGGGCCCCTGGTCGACCACCATTCGCTGATACCGTCGGAGGACGATCATGCCGGATTTCCGTGACGCCAAAGCCATGGCCACCATTCTGCGCCGTGAGCTTCAACATCAGCAGATAGACTTGCCGCACAGCGCCTGCCTTGAACTTGTCGCCAAGCAGCAAGGCTTTCGTGACTACAACACGCTCGCAGCCGCGCGCACGGCTGAACATGCGCCCGTGGGCCCAAGCGGCCAATTGCCGGCGGGCTGGGAGACCACAGGCTATCTCGAGCGCTCATTCGACGTTACGGTGCTGTCGACCGGCGGTCACGACGGCGGTCGTGCGCTCATGATATCGGCGCCCGGAGGCGATCCAGCGCGGCTGGAGCTCGGTTGGATTGCGCTGCGCCAACGCTTCTCCGCGAAGCGGTTCATCGGCAAACGCATCGCGTTTTCGGCTATGATGCGCACAGAACGCGTGGGTGACGTTGCTCAGCCATATGTGCGCGTCGACAACAAACTCGGCCACCGCCTTGTCTCCGTTGGTGTCAATGAGGGGTGGGGCGTGTTTTCTCTCAGCGGCACACAGCCGTGGACGAGGACGACCTTGGTCCTTGAGGTGCCGGAAGATGCAGCATCAATTGAACTTGCGGTTCAGTTGAACGGCCGCGCCGGTGCAGTCCTGATGTCCGGCATAACATTCGGCGAGACGACCGCACCGCTTACGAAGTTGCGCACCTTCGAGCAGGAAGCGCCGAGCAACCTCGAACTCGCTTGACGACAGTGGCGTGTGCGGTACGCCCGCGCACGTCTTTCGCGCCGTTTGGCCGACAAGGTCGCGCTTCATTGCGTGATGTGACGATTAGTGCCACGCGGAGCGGTCCGAAGACGCAGGAGGACGATTCGTCCCTTGAAACAACGAGTAGCTGAACCGAGTGTCATTCGCGATCGCCTCGTGCACCTGTGGCGCGAGCGCCCGTTAGCATTGGCCGTATTTGTTGCGCTCAACCTTGCCGCCCTCGGCATCCTGATCGCGACTGAGACCAACATGGTCGCACGCATCGCGTTCGTGCTCTCGTGGATTTTCTGGAACGCCGCCTGGGCGACGCTTCTGCGACGGCCCGTGGTGGCGGCAGCGCTGTCGCTCGCCTGTCTCGCGGTATTGATCCTGTTGTCGCGCTTCAAGCACGACGTGCTGTTGATGACGGTGAACTTCGTCGATCTCATGCTGATCGATCGCGACACGTTTCTGTTCCTGATGCAGATTTTTCCACAACTCGGCGTCAAAGCGGTCGCCGGCAGCCTTGCTGCGGTCGCGGCCGTCGTGGCGCTGTGGCGCATCGATACGATGCGCGTATCGCGTCGATCGGCGGGTGCTGTCGCCGCTGCCTGCGCGGTCGGCCTCGTCGCAGTGTCGCTCGCGGTACCCAACGATCCGTGGGAAGAGTTCTACGCCGAGAACTATTTTTCCAAGTTCATGCGCTCGGCGGTCACGGCGACCGGTGATCTCGCGACACGCGGCATCCTCGATAAGGCCGCCACGGCCGACACACACCTGGCGCCGATGCCCACCGCACCGTGTACGCTCGAAAATCCGCCGCACATCATTCTCGTCCACGACGAATCGAGTTTCGATGCCCGCGCCATTCCCGGCGTCAAGGTTCCGTCAGGATACGGCGACCACTTCGCATCGAGCGACGGGCGACGGCGCAAGCTGCTGGTCGAAGGTGCGGGCGGTCCGAGTTGGTACACCGAATACAACGTCGTCACGGGCTTGTCGGCGCGCTCGTTCGGCCGCTTCGTCGACTTCGCGACGCGCATCGCCGTGGGGCGCGTGGAACGCGGGTTGCCGCGCGCATTGGCGCGCTGCGGTTACCACACCCACACCCTGTATCCGATGTACGGCTCGTTCCTGTCCGCGGAAAAATTTCAGAAGACGGCCGGCACCGAAACGTTTCTCGATTCGCGCGATCTGGGCGCGAAGTTCCTCGACGACGATGCCTTCTACTTCAACAAAGCCGCCGACGTGATCCGCGATCGCAAAGGCGATCGGCCGCTGTTCCTCCACGTCTACACGGCGCAGAATCATTTTCCTTGGACGTTCCGGTTTCGGCCCGATCGCGCCCTGGATTGGAAAGATCCGGGTAATCGAGCCGACGTCGACGAGTACCTGCGCCGCCAGCAATTGACGGCGGTCGACTACCAGGCGTTCGTGCAGCGCCTGACGCGGGAGTTTCCGAGCGAGCGTTTTCTGATCGTGCGTTTCGGCGATCATCAGCCGTATTTCGCCCGTGCGATGATCGACCCCACCCAGACGGACGCGGTGCTCGTGCGACGCGTTGCGGCGGGTGATCCGCGCTTTCTCGCGACCTACTATGCCATCGATACGATCCGTTTCGCGCCCCGTAAGCTCGACTCCGCGCTCGATGTGCTGGATGCGCCGTATCTGCCGCTGCTGGTGCTGGAGGCAGCCGGGGTACCACTGGACCCTTCGTTCGAGGAGCAGAGGCGCGTCCTCGAACGCTGTCGCGGCTTGTTTTTTCGCTGCGCCGACGGCGTCGAAGCCCGGCGCTTCAATCGATTGTTGATCGACGCGGGGCTCGTGAAGCGGCTCTGACCATCATAACAGGGCCGCGTGCTTCAACTGCGCGAGATCGGCGCTGCCCGTGCAGAAGCACACGATCCGTAACTGCGTGACCAGGACATCGACGTGCGCTGCGATGGCGTCCGGTCCTTCGATGGCCGCAGCCAACACGCCCGCCGCCTGGCCGACCAGATCAGCGCCGAGGCGGATCGCCTTGGCGGCATCGACCCCGTCGCGGATACCGCCCGAGGCGATGATCGGTGTCGTCGGGCAGGCGCGGCGAACATCTGCAACGGCGACTGCGGTTGGAATGCCCCAATCGCGGAATGCCGCGGCGATGGCTTGGCGGGCAGGATCGGCGGCGCGGGCCCCTTCGACGGCCGCCCAGCTCGTGCCACCGACACCGGCGACGTCGATGACGGCAACGCCTGCCTCGACAAGCTGTCGGGCCGTGTCGCCGGAAATGCCGCTGCCAACCTCTTTGACGACCACGGGCTTTGCCGATCGGCGAGCAATTTCGGCAATTCGGGCGAGCAATCCACCCCAGTCACGATCACCGCCCTCCTGCACCGCCTCCTGCAGGGGGTTCAAATGAATGATCAAGGCGTCGGCGTCGATCATGTCGAGGGCGCGCTCCGCCATCGCCATGCCGTCCCAGGTCTTGAGTTGCGCGGCGCCGAAATTGGCGAGGATCGGCACATTGCCGGCCATTTGGCGCAACCGTTTATCGAAGCCGGCGCTGCCGGCTGCTTCGAGCGCGACGCGCTGCGAGCCGACACCGAATGCGATCCCGAGCCGTCCTGCGGCCTCCGCGATAGCAAGATTGATGCTCTCGGCCCGCGCTGGCCCTCCGGTCATGGAGCTGATCAGATAGGGTGCCTTCAACTGTCGACCGAGAAATATCGTCGAAATATCGACGTCGTCGAGATGCAATTCGGGTAACGCCCGATGCTGGAACCGTATGGCGTCGAAGCCGTTGCTTCCGAGCTTTCCCGCGGCCGTACCGCCGAGCACGATGTCGAGATGCTCGGATTTACGCTGTCGGATGTCGGCCATTGGAGCTTTCTCTGACATGGGGCAGTGATCTGGTGTCGACGCGACGATTGTGCCAGCATCATGGCCTGTGCCAGCATCATGCCGCGCGATCATCGACAGGCGAGTGGTCGATCTGCGCGGTCTAATCGTATACGAGTATTCTGCTACGAGTATTCTGCCGGTCTGGACGACATGTCGACATTTGGAGAGATGCGAGCACACTTGGCTGATCAAGCGCAACATCGCCGATCGCCGGCGCCGACGACCGATGCATCGTCTCTGCGAGCTCAGAGTTTGATGGTCTTGCTGAAAGCCGCCGTCGATCGTCGCCTCGATACGCTTTTGCCTGAGCAATCGATCGGACCGGCGCGATTGGTCG
>JANOAW010000975.1:0-3056 GCA_031411355.1 Hyphomicrobiaceae bacterium
GAGATTGATCGCATTCGCAGCCCTTATGAATAATTATAGCTAAACGACATGACGCGGTCCGGCAGACGCTGGACCGCGTTTTTGCATGACAACTGGAGCGACGTCGCAACGGCTGACTTTTTGGCCAGGGGATCACACACATGTCGCTGCCGCCCATCACCTCGGCACCCTCGGTAAAATTACCATCGGCGGCGAATGCCGCAGTTCTTTTGACTGTCATATTCGGAGGGCTTTATTTCGCCAGCTCCGTCTTCGTACCACTCGCATTGGCCGTCTTGCTGAGTTTCGTGCTCAGTCCATTGGTCGTCAGTTTGCGGCGCTGGCGTGTGCCGCGCGCCGTGGCGGTCGGCGTCGTCGTGGTCGGCACCGTAATTGGCGTCGGTGGGCTCGGGCTGGCGATGGCGCGCCAGGTCAGTCAGCTCGGCGCCGATTTACCCAAGTACGAATCGACGTTGCGGGAAAAATTGAAATCGCTGCGAATCGGAATGGCGCAGAACAGTCTTGTCGACAAGGCGACGGCAACGCTGAAGGGGCTGACAAAGGAATTGGAAACGCAGTCCGGTCCAGCGTCCCGGGCGGCCACCACGGACGTTGTCGATCCCTCCAAACCGATCGCGGTCGAAATTCATTCCCCTCCCGAGCGCCCACTCGACACGTACCAGCGCATTCTCTCGGTAATCCTCGCGCCGCTGACGACCACCGGACTGGTTTTGGTGCTGGTCATCTTCATTCTGCTGCAGCGGGAAGATATTCGGGATCGGGTCATTCGGCTCGTCGGGGCGGGTGATATACAGCGCACAACGGCGGCACTGAACGATGCGGCCTTTCGATTGAGCCGCCTCTTCCTCGTTCAAACAGCGCTGAATGTTGGTTTCGGCGTGGTCATCACGCTCGGTCTGTGGATCATCGGCGTACCGAGCCCCGTCCTGTGGGGTGTAACGGCCGCGCTCATGCGATTTATCCCGTATATCGGCGCGATTTTCGCAGCCGTATTTCCTCTCCTCCTGGCCGCCGCCATAGACCCGGGCTGGAGCATGGTCATTTGGACCGCCGCCCTGTTTCTGATCGTTGAGCCCATCGTCGGTCATTTGATTGAACCCTTGGTTCAGGGCCAAAACACGGGTTTATCGCCACTCGCGATCGTCATGTCGGCTATTCTGTGGACGGCGCTTTGGGGGCCGATCGGCCTATTGCTGGCGACGCCGCTGACGGTGTCGTTGGTGGTCCTCGGGCGCCACGTCGAGGATCTGACGTTTCTCGATGTCATACTCGGCGATGAACCAGCGCTATCACCAGCCGAAGTTTTCTACCAGCGCCTGCTCGCCGGTTCGGAAGTCGAGGCCGCCGATCAAGCGCAGGAAATCCTGGCGACGACAGCACCGCTCACCTACTTCGACACGGTCGCCCTTCCGGGCTTGCAGCGTGCGGCATTGGATGCGGAACGCGGCCGGATCGACGACACGCGCATGATCGCTCTTCGCGATGGCGTGAAAGTTTTACTCGATGACATCACCGATGCGCCAAAGGCCGCATCTGCTGCGGCTCCGTCGGCGCCAAAGACCGACGCGACTGAGGCAGACACCGGAGCCGTTTCAACAGAGGCAACACCGTCGCCGGAGATCACCCTGAAGCCCGAATGGCGATCGGAAACGCCGGCGATCGTCTGTATCGGTGTGCGCACACCGCTCGACGGTGCGATGGCCGACATTTTGGCGCATCTGATCGACGGTCACGGAATGACCAGTCGATCAGCTTTGATGAAAAGCGCGAGCGACATCGGAAAACTGGATTTCACCGATGTGCGATTGGTATGGGTGTGTGCAGTCGATGCCGATCGCGCGCGCGCGCAAATCCGATATCTCGTTCGACGGCTGCGTCGTGCAGCCCCGCATGTGAGTCTCATCGGCGGCATGTGGAAAAGTGCCGCCGACGCGAGTTCGGCGGAGGCGACTGGGGTGCAATTCCATTCAACCGATTTCAAGGACGCGATCCGGGAAACCTTGGCTTTTGCTCAAGACGAAGCGCCGTTTGAACGCCGAGTTCAATTCAAACCGGAACCGGTGTGAAAAAACAAGGCTTGGCTGATAACAGCCTTCACGACGTCATCTTGGAATGGTTTCGTAATCAGAAATGTCGGCTCCGGACGAGCGCCGGTCAACAACCGCTCGGGGTACGCGGTAATAAAAATAACCGGCAGACTGTGGTGGGCCAGTATTTCCTTGACGGTATCAAGACCCGAACTTCCATCGGCCAGCTGAATATCCGCTAAGATCAGCCCGGGCGCCGAACGCCCCATGATCTCGATGGCTTGGCGCTGCGTCCGAGCGACGTTGCGGACGCGATGACCGAGATCGGTGACGATCTGCTTGAGATCCAAAGCGATCAGCGGCTCGTCTTCGATGATCAACACGTCCGTGGTCAACTGATGCGCGATGTCTCGCCCGGCCTCGTCGATCATCGCCGACACCTCGCGCTCAGTCACACCGAGAACAAGCGCGGCTTCACGCGGGGTCAGTTCTTCGACAGAGACAAGAAGAAAAGCCTGCCGTGCACGCGGTGTAAGCGTTTGCAGACGGAAATCGGCCTTGGCCGGCAACACCTTGTCATCGACCCGATTGAGCGAAATCGAATTGATGATGTCGAGGACGGTTTTATATAGCTGAATCTTGGTGCTTTTTGCTTCGCCGATCAAGGATGGATCTTGAACGATGACTTCAAGTGCCGAGGCGACATACGCATCACCACTTTTCTGGCTTCCGGTCACCGTTCGCGCAAAGCGCCGCAGATATGGCAGATGATTGGCGACCCGTTCCGATGCCGACATAGACCCCTCCACTAATCGACGGCCACCGGCGGCCAACCACCTATGGCAAACATCGAATTCATCGACGCTGAAGACCACAACGCGGCAGCGGCCCAGATCGTTCCAACTATCGGCTCGGTCGGGCGATCAGCAACCAACGACGCGAGGCCGGCGTTCAGTTGAAACACAAATTTTTTCCGATTGGGAGCCTGCCATGAATTCTGACACGTTGATCTCGATCATCGCCGATTTT
>JANOAW010000976.1:0-1731 GCA_031411355.1 Hyphomicrobiaceae bacterium
CCTGTCGCAGTTGTCGGATCTGAGCTTTAAAAGCCAAGGCGCGCAGTGGTGGAAGTTCAACACCTACATGACGCCGGTCGAGCAATTTTTCATTCGCAACACGTATTCAACTCCGAGGGGCGACCTGGACTCACGGGTGCACCCAGAAACTTGGTCGCTCAGGATCCATGGCAATGGACTCGAACGTGAGCTGACGATCACGTACGATGATCTGCTCAAGATGCCATCTCGAACGATCGCTTGCACGATGGAATGTGCCGGGAATGGCCGCACGCTGTTCTGGGAGCAGCAGGGCATGACCGCTGGCGACACGCAGGTCAAAGGCAACAGCTGGGGCCTCGGCGCCGTCGGCCAAGCGGAATGGCAATACGTGCCGATGTCCCACATTCTCGGGCTCGTCGGACTCAAGAAAACGGCCAAGTGGTCGCTGTTCTGGTCTGGTGTGGACGGGAAGGCGGCGAACAGTATCTCAGATCAAGGACGTCCGATTCCCGTCAGCGAATTGGTTGAACGGGGCGACGACATCGGTTTGGTGTACAAGATGAACGGGCTTGATCTGCCACCTGATCATGGCGGCCCCGTGCGGGTCGTCGTGCCGGGGTGGACGGGCGCCGCATCGATCAAGTGGCTGACCGAGATCAAAATCGCGACACACAATTTCTGGACGCCGCTGAGTGCCTTTGACCACGTGTTCGAAGGGCCGACCTATCGCGTGCCGAAACCGTCGCCGGACGACGAGTATCGCTTCTGTAAACCAGAACAGATCAAGGGTCCGATGGTGACATGGCTGAAACCCAAGTCACTCGTGACTATTCCGATGCAGGTGCAGGAAGCACATGCGCTGCCGCACAACTATCCGCTGAAACTCGGCGAAAAGCCGCGTCTCACAGCCGGTAAACGCACGATCACTGGCTATGCCTGGGGGCCTCAGTACGGGGTCGCACGGGTCGATTATCGTGTCGATGGCGGCCCGTGGAGTCGCGCGCGGGTTTTGCCGCCGAATCTCGGCCGATACACGTGGGTGCGCTTCGCTTTCGATTGGGACGCCAAGCCTGGCGAACATGTGATCGAAACCCGGACCACTGATCTCGGTGGTCAGGTGCAACCGTCGACGACGGTGCCATTCAACACCGGGGGTTACGAGTTCTGGGGGGTTCCAAAGATACCTGTGCTCGTGGTGTAATATGCGCCATCACGTGTCGACTGGTGTCATGTCGATCCTGCTCAGCGTGTCATCGGCGCTGGCGGCATCGCCCCCGTCTCCGGCACAGGCACTCGAACATCTGGCAGTGTCGATCGAGACGACATACCCGCAGGTGTCTCACCTGACCGCAGATCAACTCATGACGATGCTCGAGTGGGCAGATGGGCGCGTCATCGTGCTGGATGTGCGGACGGCTGACGAATTCGCAGTCAGTCATATCGCCGGGGCGATCCGTATCGAGCCAACGCGCGACGCCGTCGCCCAAGTCTCGGCAATGGCCGAGATCGTGCGCGGAAAAATCGTGGTCGCTTACTGTTCAGTCGGCATCCGGAGTGCGAGCCTTCTGGCCCGCATCGGGGGCGTTCTCGATCAGCACGGCGCAACCAAGGTGTATAATCTGCGCGGCGGACTGTTTCATTGGCACAACCAGCTCCTGCCGGCGACCTCGGCCAACGGACCGACGCGGCGGATACATCCGTACAGCAGCCGATGGCGGTCGTTTCTCGTGCCTTGAAATAAGCGGCCGG
>JANOAW010000977.1:0-6931 GCA_031411355.1 Hyphomicrobiaceae bacterium
GCGCTTACTTGGCCGCGCAAACGAAACGGCGACGTCCTGCAACCGAATGATGACGTCCGCTGCATGCGGTATCCCCAGATCCTGCGGCCGGTTATTGTTCGCCGAAGCGATGGCCGTCTTTAAGCAGCTTGAACTTACCCGCTTTTCGGTTCTGAATTATGTCCAGAATGAGATCCGGGTCAACGGCCGAGAGTGGTGTGCCTGTGTTGTCCCATCACGATTTGTCGGCGGCATAATTCACGGCACCGAGGCCGGCCGAAATATCGATTTGAGCCGCTTCCCGCATGACCCGCGGCGCGCGCACCCAACGCCAGTTTTCAGCATCGGCGAACAGGGCTTGCAGCACATGCGCGTTCAATCGATGGCCACCTTTGACCGATCGGTACGCGCCGAGGATCGGGGCGCCGGCCAGGGACAAATCCCCGACAGCATCAAGCATCTTGTGGCGGACGAACTCTTGCGGGTAGCGCAGTCCTTCCGGGTTGATGATCTTGTCGTCGGCCAAGGCGATCGAATTGTCGAGCGAGGCACCAAGCGCTAGGCCGGCCTTCCAAAGTCGTTCAACGTCGCTCATGAAACCAAAGGTGCGCGCCCGAGCCAACTCATCGCGGAACGTCGCAGGTGAAATGTCCAGTGCCAACCGCTGCTTCCCGATGAGCGGGGTCGGAAAATCGATCTCGATGTCGAGATGAAAGGTATCGCTCGGCGACAACTCGCCCCAGCAACCGTTATCTTCGACGCGCACCGTGCGCAGGACTTGGATGAACTTCCGCGGCTCGGCGAGGTAACGGATGCCGGCGTCGTCGATCGCATCGACGAAGGCCATGGACGACCCGTCCATGATCGGGACTTCACGATTGTTGATTTCGATAGTGCAATTGTCGACAGACAGCCCACGCAGGGCCGCAAGAAGATGTTCGACAGTTCCGACGGTCGCGCCGCTGTCGTCGCCGATGACGGTGCACAGAGTCAAATTCTTGACCGCTGCGACTTCTGCTTTGATGTCAGCGACAATTCGGCCGCGACGCGTAACGATGAACCGAAAACCTGTATCTGCTTCAGCCGGATGAAGAACGATGGAAACCGGTGCACCACTGTGCACGCCTGCCCCCGTCAGTTCAACTTCACGTGCGAGCGTCGTTTGGCGAGCGCCAATAAACCGCTTCGACATGTTGCGCCGTCCCTCGTTCCCATTGCGTCCAGACGCACATGAACATCCAGCAGGGCGAACAACCCTGCGCAACGCTACGTACTTTACGCCTGAACTCCCCCGCCCCCTGGGTGCCACTCGACCGCTACGTTCGGTTCTCGAGACACTGCAACGTCTATCGCGTCGCTGTCGTCTTCGTGCCGAACTTCCACCCGATGTTTCGCTCCGGAGCTTCCCGAGCTGCCGGACATCGCGTGAGCAGTCTTACGCCGCTACCCGTCTTGCAGATGGAAGGTAGCCTCAGGTGTTAACCGGGGACAAGTCACGCTTTCTTACACTTTGTTACCATTTCGCCTCATTCCGGCCGGACGTCAGCCACGACGGCGTTCGTCTCCGAAGAAATGCGGCAATTGATCATCGTCCGAACCCTTCCCAGATCGTTCGCCGCCACGACTTCTACCGCGGGCGGCATCAGCTAATCTCTGGAAAAGACTTCCTTTTTTAGGCTCTACGTTAGGCTCGTCAAAAATCTGAGGCGAGGCCGGCACATGCGTCGACGTATCCACAGTCGGGCTCTTCTTCGACCAATAGTCCTTTTGGCCAATAGCCGGAAAGTCGCCGACTTCCGGTACCCGAGACGTTGATTTCTTCACCTCGACCGGCGCCTGCGGCACAAACCCGTCGGCCGGTTGCATATGAAGTGATTCGCCGGCTGCCCGCGAAATGGCAGACCGCACGGGCGCTGTCGAGTCGACTGAGTGCGGCCTCTCGGTCACGAGCACTTGGTCGGGACTGAACCAGATGTCGTTGTCGGTGACCAAGGCAGCGAGCGGGGCGACTGCCTCGGCCGGCGGTGCGGCCAGCACAGGCGGGGCCGAATTCGGTATTGGCGGCGGCACCGCGCGCACCATCGGTGGCGCCGGCGCCAGGGGCACTGGCGGCGCGATGATGATCGGCGCGACGACCTCGTCACGAACCGGCACGATGTCGACAGCCGACCGTGGCGGCCGGGCGGTCGAAACCGGCGCCGCCTGATGGTCCGGCATGCCCGACGCGACGATGGATACCCGCACGCGGTCACCGAGCGATTCGTCGAAGGCAGCACCGACGATGACGTTGGCCTCCGGATCGATTTCCTGGCGCACACGGGTGGCGGCCTCATCGATGTCGAACAGAGTGAGGCTCGGTCCGCCGATGATCGACAGCAACAAGCCCTTGGCACCCCGCAGGCTCATATTGTCGAGCAACTGATTGGTGACCGCTTCTTCAGCGGCGATCGCGGCGCGACGCTCACCCGACCCTTCCCCGGTGCCCATGACGGCTGGCCCCATCCCCGCCAGAATTGTGCGCACGTCTGCGAGATCGAGATTGATCAACCCATCTTTTACGATCAGGTCGACGATGCAGGCGATGCCGGAATAAAGCACCTGATCGGCCATGACGAACGCCTCGGCGAACGTCGTCCGTTCGTTGGCGACGCGAAACAGGTTCTGGTTCGGAATGACGATCAGCGTGTCGACGAACTTCTTCAGTTCAGCGATGCCGGCTTCGGCGGTACGCATGCGTCGCGTACCTTCGAACTGGAACGGCTTGGTCACGACCGCGATGGTCAGAATGCCGAGTTCGCGAGCCACTTTGCCGATCACGGCAGCGGCCCCCGTGCCCGTACCGCCACCCATGCCGGCGGCGATGAACAGCATGTGCGTGCCTGTGATGCGCGCCTTCAGCTCGTCTTCAGCTTCGATCGCCGCGGCTTCGCCAACTTCGGGTTTGGAACCGGCGCCGAGCCCTTCGGTGAGATGCGTTCCGAGCTGAATGCGGCTCGGGGCCTTCGACGACACCAGCGCCTGGGCATCGGTGTTGGCGACCATGAAATCGACGCCGTTGAGCCCCGCGGTGATCATGTTGTTGACGGCATTACCGCCCGCGCCGCCGACACCGATGACGGTGATGCGCGGTCGTAGGTCCGACGGTCTCGGCACTTGCAACTTGATGGTCATCGCGGCCTCACGACTGTTTCCGCGTCGCCGGACGGCGAAGCGGCGTCCGCAATCCAAGCGTCTTCGGCGAGCCAGTCCGCCCCCCGCGTCACGCCGCTCGTAGGCGCACACGTTTGGCCTCGTATCGCGCCCGGCCGGCCATCTCCGCCAAGCCGGCGACGACCGCCAAGGCTGGCAGAGCTGAGGCGGCCAGTCCCCACGATTGTTCCGCTTTCGGTTTCGGCGAGCCGAGGCGTACCTGCCGGCCGAGCAACCGGGCCGCATAGGCAGGCAGGCCGGCGAGCAGGCTGCCGCCGCCCGTCAAGACCAGACGGCCGCTGTCCGCGACCGTGGGCGGCATACCGTCCAAGTGGTCGGCGACATGCCGCAGCATGATGTCCAGACGTGGGGAGAGAATAGCGCACAGATCGGCCCGCGTTTCGAACCCGGTGGAAACCGGCAGTTCTTCGGTGATGAAACCGCCACCGGACCGATGCTCGTGAGCATCGCCTCCAACAGCGTGGGCGGGATCGATACTATCACAGAGCAATTTGATTCGCTCGGCCGAAGCGAACGGAATTTGTAGCGCCGCAGCAACATCTTGCGTCAATCGGCGACCACCGATCGTCACCGTCTTGAGGCGCACGAGGCGCCCCTTGATGAATGTCACCATCGATGTGAAGCCGGCTCCGAAGTCTACGACCGTAATTCCAGCCGCCCGCTCGGCCTCGGTCGTCACGGCCCAGGCCGCTGCCAGGGGCGCGGGCGTTAAGCGCACGACAGCCGATCCAGACCGTTCCGTAATCGAAACCAGGCGCCCGACAGGATCTGCGTCGGCCGTCACAAGACTCATGTTGGCCTGCAACGTGCGTCCAAACCGTTCCAGCGGCGCACGCGCTTGATCCACGCCGTCAAGTTTGAAACCACCGACGTCCTCGTAGAGGCACCACCGCTCGTCGCGCTCAGCGTAGGTCCGCGCGCCGTCCCGCAGCCGCTCGACGTCGCCGCTCTGGACGATGGTCGGATCGAGTCGAACCGATAAATCAACGTGCAAGCTCGACAAACGGCCACAACCGACGCCGAGTATGATGGTTTGCACCTGCCCGCCGGCAGCCCGCTCCGCATCCGCGATGGCGCCGACGATCCCGCCTTCAGCGAGCGCGCTGTCCGTGATCGCTCCACAATTGATGCCATCGGCGGGGCGTACACCTAATCCGACCCAGTGCGACATTCGTCGCGGCGCAGGATCGACTGCGACACACGCAACCTTCGACGAGCCGATGTCGAGGACACCGATCAACCCGGAGTGCGATGAAGAGGCGGGTGGCATGGCTGGGATAAATTGAGGGACGGAGCAACGTCGGGCTTCAAGTCAGCACCAACGTCGAGGTCGCGACATGTGAGCGGCGACAACCTCGACGGCGCAAGCTGTCTCGGCAAACGCCAGCTGCGATGCGCTCGCAGGCAGCAGCATAATGCACAAGGCGATCCCGGTCGTCAGCCCGAACACGAACGCGCCGCTTGGCGGCCGTGGCGCGGTGGACCAGACAGACCTTGCCCGTGGGCCCGACAATGCTTCCGCAGGAGCGATCATGTCTCTTCTCTCGCGAACTGAAATCCGCACGGATTTCATTTACGAAAGATTAGGCATATCAACGGTTAACACTCTGTGTATGGATTGAGTGAGACTGCCTTCAATCCCAGTCCAGTGCGCCTTTGCGCCACTCGTAGATGAAACCGATGGTGAGGACGCCGAGGAACGTCATCATCGACCAGAACCCGAACACGCCGGCATCTTTGAACGCGACGGCCCAAGGAAACAGGAATGCCACTTCCAGGTCAAAGATAATGAACAATATAGAAACGAGATAGAACCGCACATCGAACTTCATGCGCGCGTCGTCGAATGCATTGAAACCACATTCGTACGCCGAAACTTTTTCAGAGTCTGGGTTGCTGAAGGCCAACAAAAACGGCGCCGCCATCAGCGCGATACCAATGACGCCCGCCACCCCGATGAACACCGCGATCGGCAAATATGTCAGCAACAGATCGTTGTCACCCATGGCACCCTCTGAATCGACGCAGCTTCCTAGCCGAAGCGTTGGCCGGGAGCAATGCAGGTGCTGTTAGGACACGCCGTCTGGCAAGCAATCGGCCGCAGGATGGCGGCCGACCACCCGAGCACACCTTAGAAAACCTTCGGCTGCCACCAATGCAAGCCGGCCCGGATCAGGTCGGGCGCCAGGAGAAACGCTAAACCAACGACGACGATGGCGCCGACCGCGAGCACGGCGAGCGACCCCCAAGTCAGCGGAATCTGGTAGCTGAGGCCGGTTCCAGGTATGCCAAGCGTCAGCGTCTTTTTACCAGTCGAGCCGACGTTGACGGTGGCGCCATGTCCACCAAGGCTGGTCGACACACCTGTCTTGGACAGGTTGACCTTGACGCCCGGAACAACGCTGATGATCTTGCGAAACCGAAAACCCATAAGGTCCTCCCCTTAGGAAACGACTGATATCGAGCCCGCATCGCGCCTCGATTCGCCCCCGAGGCGCAAGCTATTGTTGCAGATAATAGATAGTTCGCAGTGGATTTGCAATGCACCGCGCGTATGCCGCCGCATCCGGCGTTGACTTTCAAGCCGGATTTCCCCATGTGCCGGCCGTCGACCTGCCTGCGCGCCGCATCAAGCGCTGCCGGACCATCTCTCCCCAACGCTCGGGCCAACGACCCATGCCAGCACGCATCAAACCCGCGCCTGCTCCCTGGAGCGAGGCCGTTTTATCTGCACGTCTTGTCTTGGCCGACGGCACCGTCATCACAGGTTTTGGCCTCGGCGCGACTGGCAGGGCCGTCGGCGAGGTGTGTTTCAATACCGCCATGACCGGATACCAGGAGATTTTGACCGATCCGAGTTACGCTGGACAGATCATCACGTTCACTTTTCCTCACATCGGCAACGTCGGCACCAACACGGATGACAGCGAAATCTCCAATCCGGCCATGCGCTCGGGCGTACGCGGTGTGGTTTTGCGCGCCGACGTCACGGAGCCATCTAACTATCGCGCAGTCGAACATCTGGACGCATGGCTGAAAGCCCGTGGCATCGTCGGCATCGCGGGCGTCGACACGCGCGCTTTGACGGCACGCATTCGCGACCGCGGCCTCCCGAACGGCGTCATCGCGCACGACCCATCTGGCGAATTCGAGTTAGTCGCCTTGCGCGCCGAGGCGCAGGCTTGGCCCGGACTTGATGGCATGGATCTGGTGCCCGACGTAACCAGAGGCCAATCCATGCAATGGTCCGACAAGCGATGGGAATGGAACGACGGCTACGCCACCCTCGCCGACCCCGAGTTCCATGTCGTTGCAATTGATTATGGCCTGAAGACCAACATTTTGCGCTGTCTCGCAAATGCCGGCGCGCGCGTCACGGTTGTGCCGGCGACGGCGAAAGCGGACGACATTCTCGCCAGGCAGCCCGACGGCGTCTTCTTGTCCAACGGCCCAGGCGACCCCGCGGCGACAGGCATATACGCCGTGCCGGAAATTCGCGCCTTGATCGCGTCGGGCACACCTGTGTTCGGTATCTGCCTCGGCCATCAGATGCTTGGCCTCGCGCTCGGCGCCAAGACCCACAAGATGCACCAGGGCCATCACGGCGCCAACCACCCCGTCAAAGATCACACCACCGGCAAGGTCGAAGTCGTGTCGATGAATCACGGTTTCACGATCGACACATCGACACTGCCGGCAAACGTCATAGAAACCCACGTCTCCCTGTTCGACGGCACCAATT
>JANOAW010000978.1:0-2895 GCA_031411355.1 Hyphomicrobiaceae bacterium
GCGATCGCGCCGGTGCTTTCCTGATCCATGAGGAACTGGCCGATGCGCGTGAGCTTGATCACCTCACCGGCCGACATGGCGCCGATCATGGCGTCGCAGTGCGCGCGACGTGCCTCCAAGGCCGGCATGACGGCGCGGATATGATCGTCCATGAACAGCATCGTGGCGATGACGATGTCGCCCGTGGCGATCGCCGCGTGGCACGCCTCTATCGCGCCCTGGCGCTCGTGAAACGTCGACACGGCGTGCAACGACAGCTCGATACCCTCGGTGCGCAATTGCGGTGCGACACGCTGCACGACACTCGCCAGATGACTGTCGAGCGTAACGATGACGACGCGGACCGGCGCGGCCAACGCCGCCCCGTGCACCGTCGAAGCTTCAGCGGCTGAAATGGGCTTTGGCATCGTAGAGGGTCTCGATCGTGATGACACCGAGGTTGCGGTCGACGGCGAAGCTTTCTGTGTTGCGGCGTGCTTTGCCGCGGACGAAAAACGGTATCTTCTTCAGTTCGGCTTCAGCCTCTGCGGCCCAGACGGGGCCTGGTGCCGGCGCCGTCGCCGCGACCGGCGATGTGATGGGCGCTGGGTCCGATATGGCTTGGCTTGCGGTACTGGCGGCGGCGTCCGCACGCGCGTGTCCACCGAGATGGGAGGGCGCGCGCGCGTCGTGGAATTCGAAATCGTCGCGGAACAGTCCGAGGAGATGTTCTTCGAGACCCATCATCAGCGGATGCACCCACGTGTCGAAGATCACGTTGGCGCCCTCGATGCCCATCTGAGGCGAGCGGCGCGCTGGAAAATCCTGCACGTGGACAGGTGCCGAGATCACCGCGCACGGGATCGACAACCGTTTGGCGACATGGCGCTCCATCTGTGTGCCAAGCACGAGTTCGGGCTGCAGCTCGACGATGCGCGCCTCGACATCGAGGTAATCGTCCGCAATCAGCGCTTGTACGCCGAGAGCCTCGGCGGCGGCCCGGACCTCGCGCGCAAACTCACGCGAGTAGGTTCCAAGACCGACGACGGTGAAGCCCAACTCTTCGGTCGCGATGCGCTGCGCCGCCAGCACGTGCGAGGCGTCGCCGAAGATGAACACACGCTTACCCGTGAGATAGGTCGAGTCGACCGATCGCGCATACCAGGGCGCGCGCAGATCAGCCTCGATGTCGTCCGGCAGCGCATCGATACCCGCGAGCGCCATGACCTCGGCCAGGAAGGCCCGCGTCGCGCCGATGCCGATCGGCACAGTTTTGGACATGGGTTGGCCGAAGGTACGCTGAAGGTATTGCGCGGTCGGGCCGGCGATCTCGGGTGCCAGCACGACATTGAAGGCTGCATCGGGAAGGCGGGCGATGTCGGCTGGACTGGCGCCGAGTGGCGCGCAGACGTTCACTTCCACGCCGATGCGGGCGAGCAAAGCGCGTATTTCCGTGACGTCGTCCCGGCATCGAAAGCCGAGCGATGTCGGCCCGAGAAGGTTGCAAACCGGGCGCGGCACCGGGTTGGTCACGCCACGCGTCCGATGCGCCGTCATGCGCCGAACGATCTGATACAGCGTTTCGGCCGCGCCCCAGTTTTCTTTCTTTTGATAGGATGGCAATTCCAGTGCGACCACCGGCACCGGCAGATCGAGCGCCGTTGCGAGGCCGCCCGGATCGTCCTGGATCAATTCAGCCGTGCACGACGACCCGACCAGCAGCAATTGCGGCTTGAAACGCGCGTAGGCATCGCGTGCGGAGGTCTTGAACAGCTCGGCCGTGTCGCCGCCGAGATCGCGCGCTTGAAAGGTCGTGTAGGTCACGGGCGGGCGCGACTTGCGCCGTTCGATCATCGTAAACAGAAGGTCCGCGTACGTGTCACCCTGGGGGGCATGCAGCACGTAGTGCACGTCGCGCATGGACGCTGCAATGCGCATCGCACCGACGTGCGGGGGGCCTTCATAGGTCCAGACGGTGAGCTGCATGGTCAGACCCTCAACCGGTCGCGACGCACGAGGGGGCGAGCAAACAGTTCGGCGAGATCACCGGCCTGCTCGAAACCGTGGATGGGCGAGAAGACCAGCTCGATCGACCACTTCGTGGTGATGCCCTCGGCTTCGAGCGGATTGGCGAGGCCGAGGCCGCAAACGGCGATGTCGGGTTTCGCCGACCGGCACCGATCCAGCTGCCGCTCGACGTCCTGGCCTTCGACGATGCGCGTGTCGGGCGCGAGCAGGTCGAGATCGGTCGCCTGCAGCCGCCGGTCGAGATAGGGAATGCCGATTTCGACTATGCGCATGCCGAGCTCGCGCGACAGGAAGCGCGCCAGCGGCACTTCCAGTTGGCTGTCGGGAAAGAAGAAGACGCTTTTGCCCACCAGCCGCCGGCTGTGTGCTTCAAGCGCCCACTTTGCCCGATCGCGTGCCGGCGCGATGGTGGCGCTGACGCGCCCCCGATCGAGGCCGAACGCGCCGGCGATGGCCAGGAACCACAACGCCGTCCCTTCCGCGCCGAATGGCATTGGAGCGGCTATGCGGGTCGCGCCGCGCTCGTCCAGCCGGCGCGCCGTTTCGGTCAGGAACGGTTGCGCCAGAATGTAGGTGGTGTGGCGCCCGACGGCCGGCAGATCACGACTGCGCCGCGCCGGCAGGAACGTCACATTCGTGAGGCCGCACTGCGCGAGCAGTCGGGTCAGCTGATCTTCGACGACATCGGCGAGCGTGCCGATGATCAACAACGAGCGCGACGGCACGGTCGATGCGGTCGTCGCGAGGGGTGGCGTCTCGGCCGGCATTTCGGGGACGAGGGCTGCGAGACACGCGTCTTCACCCTGCGTGAACGTCGTTTCGATGCCACTGCCTGAATACGCGAGCACGCGGGTCTGCGGCAGCAAACGCTTCGACAACCGCAGCGCC
>JANOAW010000979.1:0-2093 GCA_031411355.1 Hyphomicrobiaceae bacterium
GCCCCAGCGCCAGTCTATCAGTAAATCTTTAGTTAAAAAGCTGGCAACCACCATGCGCACACGGTTGTGCATGTATCCGGTCGCCCACAGTTCACGCATCCCGGCATCGACGATCGGATAGCCGGTTCGGCCGCGCTGCCATGCCGACAGGTGTGCAGCATCGAGCGACCAAGGGTAGGCATCGAAGGCAGATTTCCAATTGCGCTCCGGCAAGGTCGGGAAATGATACAGCAGATGATAGGCGAATTCCCGCCAGCCGATTTCGGACAGAAACTTATCGCCGTCTTTCTGCGACCCACTGGACGTCTCGATGGTCGCGTGCGTCGCAGCCCAAACCTGGCGCGGCGAAATTTCGCCCCAGTGCAAGTGCGGCGATAACCTCGATACGTTGGGCAGATCCGGTCGATTACGCAGAGTGCCATAGCCAGTCAGGCCGTGGGTCAGGAAGGTATCGAGCCGGTCCCGCGCGCCGTGTTCACCAGGTGTCCATTCAGCGGCGAAGCCTTCAGCCCAATTTGGCGCCGTCGGCAGCAAATTCCAGGCATCGAGATTGTCGCTCGCGACGTCGTTGAGGGCGAGATCAAAATCGGGTGTCGGCAATGGGCGTTCGGGCAGGAACTTCGAGCAGGCGCGCCAGAACGGCGAATAGACCTTGAACGGGCCACCCGCCAATGTTTTCACCTCCCATGGCTCGAACAAAAGGCTGCCGTTGAAACTTCCGACGTCGATGCCTGCCCCGACCATCGCGGTTTTTATGGCGGTGTCGCGCGCGATGGCTTGCGGCTCGTAACAGCGGTTCCACACGATCCGGGACGCACCGGAACGGCGCACCAGTTCTAATAGGATTGACGCCGCATCGCCCCTTTTCAGCACCAGCCCGCCGAGAGAATTGGCCAGAGCGACCAGACTATGATGCAGCCACCATCGCCCAGCGCCCCCGATCGGTCGGATACCAGGTGTTTCATCGAGAACGTAGACCGGCACGATCGAACCGCGAGCCACAGCGTCCGCCAAAGCCGGATTGTCGCTGAGCCGCAGATCCTGACGAAACCAAACGATCGTCTTCATCGTAATCCATCTGTCTGATCGCAACGTGTCGTCGGTACGTCGGCCCCGCCTCGGCGGACCACAACTCGGGAACGCCGCATGACCCGCCGCAACACAGATCAACCACGCGCCGCGTCACGACCGAAACTCGTCGTCGTGCTCGGCGATCAACTCACCCCGACGGTGTCCAGTCTTGTAGATAGCGATCGCGAGCGGGATGTCGTCATCTTGGCCGAGGTCCGCGACGAGACGACATACGTTCGTCATCATAAGAAAAAGATCGCCTTCGTGTTCGCGGCCATGCGCCACTTCGCCGCCGAATTGACACGTCTCGGGTGGCGCAACGTTCACTATCGACAGCTCGATGCTGGCGACGACGCGATGTCTCTCAAAGATGCCGTCAGTCGCGCGATCGGTTTATTCGATATCGGCCAGGTCGTGGTAACGGCGCCCGGCGAATGGCGATTGCACGTCGATATGGCGACGTGGGCCGACAGTTTCGGGATACCCGTAGAAATTCGAGTCGACGACCGCTTCTTATGCTCGATCGACGAGTTTCGAGATTGGGCGCGCGATCGCAAACAATTGCGCATGGAATATTTCTACCGGGACATGCGCCGCAAAACGGGGTTGCTCATGACCGGCAAAGACCCGGTCGGCGGAAAATGGAACTTCGATCACGACAACCGCAAACGTGCCACGGTCGACATGTTCATGCCGAAACCAGTGCGGATCGATCCGGACGCGATCACCCGCAACGTCCTCGACCTGGTCGCGGGGCGCTTTTCCGCACACATCGGCACGCTCGAGCCATTTACATATGCCGTCACCCGTGCAGACGCCGAACGAGCCCTCGAACATTTCATTACCGGCGCGCTGGCCCGCTTCGGTGATTTCCAGGATGCGATGCTGGAGGGCGAGCCCTATCTCTATCATTCCCTGCTCTCAGCCTACATCAACGTCGGACTGTTGGACCCGCTCACTGTCTGCCGACGCGTCGAACAGGCCTACAGAGCGGGCACCGTTCCGCTCAACGCGGCGGAAGG